>JBJTQD010000414.1:0-8766 GCA_046075445.1 Planctomycetota bacterium | reverse complement strand
GAACTGCGGGTTGGAGCCCGAGTTGGACAGACAGAAATTGGTGCCCGAAGCGACGATCTGGCCCGCGTCGTTGAGGTTAAAGGCCTGGCTGGGGTTGTTGGCGCAGTTGTACATTATCATGTAGTTGCTGCCGGGGGGCGGACGCGCGCGCGCGCAATTGGATGTCAGATGATTCAAACTCCTTAACCGGAGCGAATTTGCCGCCGCCATTTTGAACCCAGTGTTCAATGTCGATGCTCGGGGCCTTGCTGCCGATCGTCAAATCATCGCCGCGGCAAACTTCGACATTCAATGCGGCGCAAGCCAAGACGGCCAGCAACCAGTAAGAAACACGCTTCACGAGTCACTCCCTTTTTTTGGGTGATACAAACTTATTTTGCGGCTGACGCCAGCACACGCAGCGACTTCCGGTGGACCACAATCTAACGGTCTGAAAGGCTCCCCTGCAACGCCACTGACTGGGCACATAGAGCCCACGAGCCAACCAAGTGTCCAGTCCACGGGAACGAACCGGTGGTTGGCAACTCGACCTGGAGCCTAAAGTGCGAAGACACTCCTGAAAGTCGCCTGTTCCGGGCTATCCCCTAAAAACAAATCGCCACGATGCACTAACGGGATGATCGACTCCGAAAAACGAGCCCCCCCATCCACACGGGGGCGTTGGGCGATTCACGCGGCATTTCCTTCGCCACGCGACACAAAAACCCGAATCCCTGAAGCCACCGCTATTCCACGACGATCCCCCGAAAATCAGCTTTGCCGTCCGGCCAATGCGGATCCAGCCTGCTCAACGTGTCGCGGAGCAACTGACTGACGACTAGGTTTCGGTGCCATTCCACATCCGAGGGAACGATATGCCACGGAGCCCAAGGCGTGCTGCACTTGGCGATCGCGTCTTCGTAAGCTTCCTGATAGTCGTCCCAGAGTTTGCGTTCTTCCAAGTCCTGCGGATTGAATTTCCAGTGCTCGTCCGGGTTATCAATTCGATCCTGCAGCCGCTTGCGTTGCTCTTCCTTGCTGATGTGCAGAAAGCACTTCACCAAAACCGTTCCGTTTTGAACCAAGATCTTTTCCCACGCATTGATCATCTCGAAACGCTGGGACCATACCTCGGCAGGAACGAGATTGTGGACGCGAACGATGAGCACATCTTCGTAATGCGAACGATTGAAAATTCCGATGTGACCTCGGCGCGGGACGGCAGCGTGAATCCGCCAAAGGAAGTCATGGTCCAATTCCTCGGCGCTCGGCGCTTTGAAGGAGACAACCTGACAACTCTGAGGATTAATCCCTTTCATGATCGTTCGAATCGTTCCATCCTTGCCGGAAGTATCCATTCCTTGCAGGACCAGCAGCACAGCGCGTTTGCGTTCAGCGTACAAACGCCGAGCCAAATCTGCCATCTCTTCGGCGTTGGCTTTAATCTCTTCACGCGATGACTTTTTATCAAAGCCCTTGGCCCGCACTTCCGTGGGGATGTCCGATAGCTGACACGGCTGACCGGGCTCGATCTGAATGGGAATCGGTTTCAAGCTACTCTCCTGCCGAAAAAGCGGGGACCAAGGCTCGCACAGACACTGCGGAATCACCGGCTAAAAGTTGGAAAACTCCCGGAACCGGTCGATGTACAAACGCTGGTACAGTGTAATCACGGTGAAACCAATCAGCGTGGCGACCAACAGCAAAGCCATCACAAAGCCGATCGTTGAAATCAGCTTGAGGTTGTTCTCGGCCCGATCTCGCATTTCCCGAGCCGTCCGGTCCATCGTCTCAGCCAACTGCCCGGCCGTTTCGCCGTTCTCGACGTAGAGCAAAAAGTCGGGAGGAAAAGCGCCCGTCTCATTCAAGACCGGGAAAAATTGCTGATTGGCTTGGACTCGTCCAACGCAGTGCTCCATGTACCGCTCATAGTAATGATTCTGCGTCGACTCAAAAGCGAGTTGCAACGCATCGGGCGCGGACATACCTGCGTTCTCCGCTACCGACAAAGTCCAAGCAAATCTTGAGAGCGCGAGACTTTCAATGGTCTTGCCAATCAAAGGAATTCGCAAAGCGATATCCATTGGCCATTTTCCAAACCAACCGCGAAGTGTTCCAATGACGAGCGTTGTCATCCCGCCAAAAAATAGCAGCACCAGAAAAACATACATCAAAAAGTCTTGCCACGGCCGCCAAGAGTTCACTCCGAACCAGTGAAAGGGTTCCATCTGGTTCATATCGGTGATCCATCCGAGGATCAGAATCAAAAGCCCGATAACCACAATCGCCATCACCAACTCAAACAGCGGCCAAGCGATACTCAACAAGAAGCGATTGCGGAATTTGACCAACTCCTCGTAGTGGTGAGAAAGCCGCTGAAAGGATTGCTCTAGCCGGCCACCCCGCTCGCCCGCTTCCACAATTGCCACGGCGAGTCCCGGAAAGTAACCGTTGGTCGCCCGCATGCTGTCCGACAAAGTCTGGCCGATACTCAAGCCACGCGCTACCTGCCCCATCTGGCTCCGATAAGTCGCCCCGCCGTACTTGGCCTCACCCTGAAAAATCGACAACAGGTCAATTCCGGCCGAATAGCTGTTGGCCAGGCGATAAAACAACTTCGCCATCCGGGCTTGAGAAATTCCAGCCATCGGTACTTCCCGAACTGAACAAGAGCCGTCGGCTGTTGGGCAAGTTGCCCAGCATGCCACCAATCGGCTCGCGGTCAGAATTGTATCCCAAATCGGTTGATTCCAACTCCCTTACCCGGAAAATCCAAGTTCCTTCGGCTAAATCCAACCGTGACGCAACCGCGAGAGCGATATAATTTCAGGCAAACGCCAACTTCTGGAACGAACCCTCAATGCCTCGCGTCAAGAACTTGATGCTGGCCAACCCTCGCTCGCCGGGCTTGCCTCCCCTCGCCGAGGGTGAACAAAGATTAATCACAAAAACCAATCGCCCCCGTTTAAACAAGAGTGCCTGAAGTCATGACCTTGGAAAAAATGAACTCTGGCGAGTCCGTCACCCGCGTTGCCGCGCTCTCGAGCAAGCCAGCCCCCTCGCGCTGGAACCTGCAGGCCGCTGTCGCTGGGCGACCGTTTCTCTTTCCCGTCCGAATTTTAATTTGCCTTAGCTGCCTGCTCCCCGCCTCTTCCCTTTTTGCGCAGGACAAAGCCGATGAGCCAGCCGACACGCTGGTCTTGAAGGGTGGACGCAAGATGAACGCCAAGGTCATCGCACCGGAAGAGCAAGTGGAGATCAACGGCAAGGCGCGAGCGACGGTCGTGCTGGAAACGCCAGCCGGCGGCAAGCTGAAACTGGAGCGAGGCAAAGTGGTCAGCGACGTCAAGTTGACTTCCGATGAGTTGGCTGCGTATCGCGAATTCACCGCATCCCTTTCAGACACCGTTGCGGACCACTGGAAAGCAGTAGAGTGGTGCCGGGAGCAGCCGAGCGGAAAGCTAAAGCTTGCCGACCAAATCACTTTCCATCTTCGGCGAATCGTTTCGCTCGATGAAAACGAAGAGAAGGCTCAGCGCGCTCTCGGCAATGAAAACGTCAATGGTCGCTGGGTCAACGAGGAACTCTTCAATCGAACTAGGGGCTACACCCGCGAAGGCGGAAAGTGGCGATCTCAAATCGCGCTTCAGGTCAGCGAAGTTCTCGAGTCCGGCAAGTCGTCGCTCGGCGATACGAAGGAAGGTTTCGGCAAATGGAAACGAGCCATTTCCAAAATGAGCGACTCAGAAGTGAGTTCGCAGCAAGTGGCTGCGGTCCGGGAGCTTCAGCAATTGCTAACCCCCAATTCGATCTCCTTCGTCTGCGAACAATTCGACGAGGAGAAGCGAGAGGCCGTCCAGCAGGTTTACCTCGAGGCGATTGCCACCCAGAAAAATCGTTTCGCACTGGGCAAACTTGTCGATGTCACGATGACCCATCCTCGCCCCGCCATCCGCGAGCGAGCCTTGGCCTATCTCAAACAGTTCGACAGTGATGAGGTTGCCCTCCAAGCGATTTCCTACTTGGGAAATGCTGACAATTCGGTGGTTGCCAATGCAGGCGTATTGCTGGGCGAAATGCAATCTCCCCGCGCGATTCTCCCGCTGATCAAGCACCTCAAAACGCGTCACACCGTCAAAAATCCCGCGGCCGGAAAAGAAGGTCAAATCTCCGGGAACTTCAACAATCAGGGTGGGGATGGCTTAAGCCTCGGAGGAGGTGGCCCGCCGACCCTTAACATCGTTGTCGAGAACAAGAATGTGGAGGATGCCCTGAAGCGAATCACAAAGCTTAACCTGGGTAAGAATCAAGCTGATTGGATGGCATGGTACATCCAGAACCACACGCTCAACGAAGTCAATCTCCGCGAGGATGACTAAACGATTCGACCAAGCCCCAATTCGTGCGAGGGGTGGTGCCTGCCGCAGGTTGCAGTGTGTTCCAGCTTTGCGTCTAAAGATTTGCAAAGACTCAATGTCGATCAGGCCCAACAAAAACAGCAGGCCAGCCGATGAACTCGGCTGACCTGCTGAACTGTTGATAAATCTTCAGATTGCAAGGCCCAAGTAGCGACAAACAACTTAGCGACCGTCGCCTCCACCATCGCCGTCTTTGTCGTCATCCTTGTCTTCGTCTTTGTCTTCAGCCGACTTTTCTTTGTCGGCCTCAGTTTGGCCGTCTCCGTCTTTTTTCTCGCTCTCGGCGGCTTTCTCTTCCTTAGCGTCATCTCCGTCGGCCTTCTTTTTCTTTTCCTCTTCCTCAACGTTTTCCTGTTCGCGCCAAGGCTTCTTCTCTTCGTAAGACTTCAGTTCCTTGTTCATGCTTTCCTGCTGTTCCGGGTCATCGCTCTTGGCCAACCCATCTTTGCAGTACTTGATCGCATTTTCAAAGTCGCCAACCTCTGCGTAGGCCGAAGCGAGCGTGCTGAGGATGTGGGGCTGGCTGAATTTAGTCACTTCGCAAGCTTTGGTCGCGAGCTCCAAAGCTCGCTTTCCATCGCGGACGTCATCGGCAGGACTGGTTGCCAGTACCCAGGCCAAGTTATTCAAGATGCCATCATCTTCGGGATCGAAGGAGAGTGCTTCGTTGTAGTCCTTTAGCGCGTTCTTGTGTTCGCCGAGCGAAAGGTAAGCGTCACCGCGGCCCCGCAATGCGGCTGCATTTTCCGGGTCGACACGCAACAACTGGTCGTACATTTCGATCGCCTTGCGAGGCTGCTTGCTGGCGTTCAGCAGGGCAGCCAATTGCAGCTTGAACGTCGGATTTTCGGGGGAATTATCCGCCAACAACTGCACGTCCTTGATCGCTTCGCCGTAGTTTTTTTGCGAGGCTTGAATCAAGGAGCGGATCCAGAGTCCGCGAATCAGATTGGGCTGAACCTCCAAGACCTTGTTGATGTCTTCCAAAGCTCCAGCGGCTTCGTTTCGGTCGCTGCGGATCGATGCGCGAACGATTAGAGCTTCGATGTCCTGCCCGTCGGCTTTCAGCGCGGCATCCGCATCGGCAACGGCCTTGTCGAGCAGTTCCTTCGTTTCAGCTTCAGGCTTGCCGCGAGACTGATCGAGGTAAAGTCGGGCTCGCAGCGAAAGCAGTCGTGAATTTTCAGGCTGTTTGCCCAGCGCCTCGTTGAGCACCGAAATCGCTTCATCGACTCGATCCAGTTCGCTCAAAACCTGTACGGTCAGCAGCAACGGGTCAGCATTTTCGGGTTCGAGTTCGGCCCAGCGTTTGAAATCTTCCATCGCCTTGTCAGGCTGCTGGGACTGCAGAAAGAGCATCCCCCGCATCCGAATCGCCTCGAGGTTTTCCGGCGCGACCTTGACTGCTTGATTGAGGTCATTCAGCCGAGCCTCGGCTGACTCAGCAAGCGCGGCTCGAACCATCAGGGCTCGAGCCAGTTTGTCGTTATCACTCGCAGCCAGTTCGATCGCTTTTTCGACTGACTTCATCGCTGCGGCCCGGTCGCCACCTTCCAGTACATTCAGCCGGGCGATCAGCAGATGGGCTGCCAAGGAATCAGGCTTCGCCTCGATTGCCTTTTCCAAACGCTGCATCGCTTCGCGGCGGTAAATCTTCCAGCGACGGTCGCGTTCTGGACCGAAAATTGCCTTCTCGATTTGCTCGGCATATTCCAACCAAGCAGAAACTTGAAGCTCCTTCGCCTGAGTTTTGCCTTCTTCGCTGAGCCCCTTGTCCAAAGCCGATTGGCAAAGGTCAGCGACGCTGTCCAAGTCACGCAGCGTCGTGGCATTCAATTTTTTGTCGAATGCCTGCTCGAGTTCAGGGGCCCCAGGGAAATCCTGAGCCTGTAACCATGGACAGACGAGGAAACCGAGCAGCAAAAGGGAGGCGAAACGCGAACGCAACATGGACTTTACTCCTGAAAACCGAATCCCATTTCGGGAACATCAACTCTGTTTGCACGGGGCAAACCGGCCCTCTCGCCGAACGCAGGCAGAGGAGATGGACACCTTCTTCAGGCTGATTGGGGGGAAAAATCCGCAACCTTGGTCTGCCGAGGTGTCCGCAGTCATTGTATGGATTCCCCCATCTCCCGCCAATTCGAATCCAAAGACGGAAAAACGCCGCAAACCGCTTGTTTTTCGGCGTTCTGGCCGATTTTGCCGCGGGTAAATCGGAATGCTCGGTCGCAAAGCGGGCAAAAGCGAACGAGGTTTGTAAATCCTGTGTGGCTTTTGCCGGTTGCACCAAGCGGGAAAGTAGCCAGTAAACCCGACTTCTACCGGCAAAACCCCCGATAAAAGGCAAAAATTAAAGGTTGAGGCGGTCTATTTCTTGCTTGGATCCCCTGAACCCTCCGAGTATTCTGGAAGAAAGCCGCCATCTTTTTTTGGCCAACAGGTTGTATCCATCACCCAGCCGGGAAAAATGACATTGCCGGTGCGAGCAAGGGTACCGGCAAGTACCAATAGGGAGTTCTGTAAAAATGAGGACCTCGAAGTATTTCACTCACTTGGCGTTGTTCGCTGCTGCCTTCAGCTTGACCATCGGTCCGGCGTTCGCTCAGGAACAAAAGCTCGACACCCGCGCACGCCTCGACGAAGTGAAGGCAAAGCGGGCTGATGACAAACGCCTGAATCGAATTTCGAAATCAGTCGAAGCCGTTGAAGGCTTTGAACCCGTCGAATTGTTTGCTGCGATGGAGTCCGGTTCGATCCAAGTGGTCATCAAGACCAAGGACTCGTCAGAAGCCAACATCATTGTCACCAACAAGTCGGACAAGCCTCTCTCGATTGAGATGCCTGCTGCATTCGCAGCTGTCCCTGTCATGGCTCAAGGCCTCGGCATGGGCGGCGGCGGCATGATGGGCGGCGGCGGAATGGGCGGCGGCGGAATGGGCGGCGGCATGGGCGGCGGAATGGGTGGCATGGGCATGGGCGGCGGCCAAGGCATGGGCGGCGGCATGGGCGGCGGCATGGGCGGCGGCGGCTTCGGTGGTGGCGGCATGGGCGGCGGTGGCATGGGCGGCGCCGGTATGCCGGGCATGGGCATGGGCGGCGGTATGTTCAACATCCCTCCCGGACGCGTTGGCAAACTGAACATTGCCACCTTCTGCCTCGAACATGGCAAGACCGAACCACGGCCTCAAATGACCTACACGATCAAGCCTCTGTCGGCTCTCAGCGACGACCCCCGGGTCGAAAAGATTTGCCGCCTGCTGGCCAGCGATCAAATCGATCAACACGTCGCCCAAGCAGCCGCTTGGAATGTCGCCAACGGCCTCTCTTGGGAATACATGTTGACCAAGAATCGCGTGGAGCGAATGGACGGCTCGTTCGAGAGATACTTCTTGCCCGACCACCTCCGCGCTGCTCAACAAGTCGTTGCCTGGACCAACACGGAAGTCGAAGCTGACAAGCTCGACTCCAAGTCGCGACAGAACAACGGTTCGCGAACCGGCAACGTTGGCGGACGCTAGTTGACTCGGCCTTCCGAAGTCAGCGTGTAACGATGACACTCAAGCCTGCTCCTCGGAGCAGGCTTTTTTTGTCGACGCAACACAGGGCGTCGTAGGGTGGATCGCAGTCGCAGGGTGGGGCGCATCCGCAAAGGGCGATCACATCAATCGGCAAAGATTCCGCGGTGCGCACTCACCGGCGGCGAATGAGCAGTTCCCCCGCAAGCAACGCGACCCATTCCTCGCCAGCCGAGGCGTCGCGCCAGCCCCCAGTTTGGGGCGGTAAGGGAAATTAGTGATGAACGCAGGTTTCCCGAACCCGCCCCAAACAAGTCGTGAACGAGGGTGCCGAACCGGGGACTAACGCGAAGACCCGGCTGACTAAGATCGTCGGCTGCAAAAACGCGAAGAAGAATTAAATGCCCCGCGTCCCAATCGTGAATCAACCATCGGTGTGCTCAGAGATCACAACCTGCGCGAGGTCGGAAAACATGCCCCCTGCGCTGTTACTAATCTTTCACTTCTCTTCTTTCTCTGTGCCTACTCTGCGCACTCTGTGTTTCAACCCGCTTTTGCCTTCCCCCTGCTACAAACCTCAGGCTCGCTTGACAGGAAAGGCCATCACCTCGCGAATCGATTTGCATCCAAGCTTTAACATCACCCAGCGATCGACCCCAGCGGCCACCCCCGCACCCATCTGAATCCCCGGTCGCATGGCTTCCGCCAACCGGGAACTCTCCGGCAATTGCTTTTTTCCATCAGCCAATCGCGCGCGATTGTTAATCATCGCCCGTTGCCGCAAGACCTCCGCGTCAACCAATTCGTGGTAACCATTCGCTAATTCGACACCGCGATAGTAGAGCTCAAAC
>JBJTQD010000413.1:0-6793 GCA_046075445.1 Planctomycetota bacterium | reverse complement strand
CTACACCGTCGACAACAACGACCCGAACGTCCAGGCCCTGCGAATCAGCGGCCAAACGCTCACTGACACCTTCACCTACACGATGCGAGACACGGGTGGCCTCCAGAGCACCAACCAAGTCGTCATCACGATTCAAGGGGCGAATGATACGCCAATTTCCAATATCGACACGACGACCGCAATCGAAGCTGGCGGCCTGACCAACGGCACAGCGGGCCTGAATCCGAGCGGCAATGTTCTGGCAAACGACACCGACGTCGACGCGGGTGACACCAAGACAGTTGTCGGTGTCCAGCATGGAATCCAGACGACAACTATTGGCTCCGTCGCCGCAGCTGTTACCGGAACTTATGGCTCAATCGTGATCAACGCGGACGGCAGCTATACCTACACCGTCGACAACAGCAACGTGGCTGTTCAAGCACTTCGAATCAGCGGCGAGACGCTGACCGATACCTTCACCTACACAATGCGGGATACGGGTGGACTGGAAAGCACTAACCAAGTCGTCGTCACGATTCAGGGTGCGAATGACACCCCGACGGCGATTTCCGACTCGAACACTGCAATCGAATCGGGCGGATTGAATAATGCCACTACCGGCTTCAACCCCAGCGGCAATGTACTAACCAACGACACCGATGTTGACGCGGGCGACACCAAGACCGTCGTTGGCGTCCAGCACGGCATCCAGACAAGCACAAGCGGCTCAGTCGCCAGCACCGTCGTCGGCACCTTTGGCTCAATCATCATCAACGCCAATGGCACTTACACTTACACCGTCGACAATAATAACGCCGCCGTCCAAGCCTTGAGAATCTCCGGCGAAACGCTGGTCGATACGTTCACCTACACGATACGGGATACGGGTGGACTCCAAAGCACCACACAAATCGCAATCACCATCACCGGCAGAAATGACACGCCAATCACGGTCGTTGACACAACGATCGCCAATGAAGCCGGCGGACTTTACAACGGAACCCCTGGCTCGCAGCCAACCGGGAATGTCTTGACCAATGACACCGACGTCGATGCGGGCGACACCAAGACGGTTGTCGGCGTCCGACACGGCACGCATGCAACGACCAGCGGTTCAGTTGCCTCAACCGTGGTTGGAACCTTCGGTTCAGTCGTCATCAATTCCGATGGCAGTTACACCTACACCGTCGATAACGACAACACCGCAGTGCAGGCCCTGCGTATCAGCGGCCAGACACTGACCGAGACGTTCACCTATACGATGCGGGATACGGGTGGACTGGAAAGCACCAACCAACTCGTTATCACCATTCGCGGTGCCAATGACACCCCAGTAACCAATACCGACACCGCGGACGCTACGGAAGGTAGCGGTGTCTTTAACCAAACACCCGGCTTCAACCCCAGCGGTAATGTCTTAACTAACGACACCGATGTCGACGCGGGTGACACCAAAACTGTCGTTGGCGTCCGGCACGGAACGCATCTCACTTCCAGCGGCTCCGTCGCAACGACGGTATTCGGCACCTATGGCTCGCTGGTGATCAACGCCAACGGCAGCTACACCTACCTTCTAGACAACAACAATCCGACTGTTCAAGCTTTGCGGTTGAGCAACGAAAGCCTCACCGACACCTTCACTTACACGATCCAGGATACGGGTGGTCTGCAAAGCACTAACCAGTTGGTCATCACGATTCACAGCCAGAACGACAACCCGGTAGCAATCGTCGATGCGGCGACCGCACAGGAACGCGGCGGTCTGATGAACGATGTCGAGGGCATCAACCCAACAGGCAATGTGCTCGATAATGACTACGATGTCGACCTCGGAGACGAGCGTCAGGTCACCGGGGTCGTCGCCGGCATCTCCAGCCTGGCAAATGGCTCAGTCGGCCAAAGCATTACTGGAATGTATGGAACCCTGACGCTGAATGCCGACGGCACCTACGACTATCAAGTCAACAATAACAACCTTTCTGTGGAGGCTCTTCAGGCGGGTGGCAGCACCCTAACCGACACCTTTACCTACACTATTCGCGACCTGCGAGGATTTGACAGTACAACTCAACTGGCAATCACCATTCAGGGCGCGAATGACATCCCTCAAAGCAGCACCGACACGTTCAAGGCCGTTCAAGGTAAGTCGCTTGTAACCGGACAAGGCGTTCTGTCTAACGACCTCGACCGCGAGGGAACGCCGATGATCGCAATCCTCGTCGAGGGTCCGCGAAACGGTCGAATTGTATTCCAATCCGACGGACGATTCATTTACGAACCAGACCGCGGTTTCATCGGCACTGACCTCTTTACCTACACCACCAGCGACGGCCAATCGACCGGCGTCATGACAACGGTTGAGATCATTGTCGACGTCGGTAGCGTGCAAGATACCAGCAACAACTCGAACTCAAACTTGTTGATCGTCACTCAAGACGGCAGCCTGGTCGCAGCAGCAGGGACCGGCCAGACCCAAGAAGTTGACCGCGGTGAGATGTTCGAAAATCTCGAAGGAAGCGGCTCAGAAGAGACGATCACTGAAACCACGGCCCAGCCTGAGGTAGAAGCTCAGCAAGCATCAGGTGAAGCGGAAGGTGGAGCCGACCGCTTGGCGACCGAACGTCAAGTCTTGGCGAATCTGATGGACTTGCGTGAGCAACTCAATCGTTGGAACGGCAATGACGCGACTCAAGCGGTTTTGAATACCAAACTTGAACTCAACGGCCAGACCTACAAGGTTGCGGTCAACATGAACAAAGTCTGGGAGCAATTCGCCAGCATCCAGCAAACGCTCAAGCAGCAAAATGGCGGAAGCGGCTTCCAAACGCAGGAAATCGGCTTGGATGTCGGTACATTCACGATGGCTGCTTCGCTGGGAACCATCTTCTGGTTCCTCCGTGGTGGTGCCATGATGGCGACACTGATGACCCAGGTTCCGACTTGGAAGATGATCGACCCTCTGGTCGTCATGGATAGTTACTCCGGCGGCATGGAAGACGGCCAGTCGGACGAGATGAACTCTTACTTCGACAAGTAAATCAGATTAGCGAATCTGCTACTTGTAGCGGTTGCACTCACGTACCGCTTTCTTTAGTCCAAACCAGTTGCTCAGGTTAGGCAGTCCATAGCGTCACAGCCCCTACCGCTCGGGTAATCTCGGCAAAATTGTTCCGATCTGCCGATGATAGGGAGGTAACTTTTGCATGGTGGCAAAATCCTGCCTCGAGGGCAGTATTGCGCACCTACCCATCCGTACGGACGTAAAGTCATGTTCAAGATCAAATCTGCTGCTCGCTTGGCCATCACCGTGGCTCTGATCATTTCCAGCAATATCTCGCTGGCCATGATGATGGGGCTGCTTCCTGATTTGACGGAATCTGCCGTTAAAAAACGGGTTCAGTTTTCCGAGATGATCGCGATCAACTCGGCCAGCCTCGCCGAAAACAATCGCCTGACCGATCTCGAACAAGTGCTCCAGCAACTGTTGGCCAGAAACGAGGACCTTGTTTCGCTCGGCATTCGGAAGCGAGATGGCAGTTATCGAATGATGTTCGGCGAGCATTCCAAGAACTGGAAGCAGGACGAAAAGAGCGCTGAACAGGTCGCGATTGAGATCAAGTCCAAGGGACGAGTCTGGGGCACGATTGAGCTCCGCTTCAAGTCGCTCTCGACCGGC
Source organism: Planctomycetota bacterium (assembly GCA_046075445.1). GTDB lineage: Bacteria > Planctomycetota > Planctomycetia > Pirellulales > Pirellulaceae > BJ22. The sequence goes on along the minus strand of JBJTQD010000413.1, from coordinate 3,135 downwards.
GGTCCCACGGGAATGTGGGGCTATCCGCTCGATCTGATCCTGTATGTCAGCGCCGCGAGCTGCTTGCTTTCGTGGTTCACACTCGCCCGAACCTTCCGCTACCTCGACCCTAGTAAGGTCGTACCAAACCGCGTCCGCTCGGCACTCGACTCACTGGCTGAAGGTCTGGTTCTGATCGATCGCGACCAGCGGATTGTGCACGCCAATCAGGCCTTCGGGAAAATGGTTTTCCGCGACTGCGAAGAGCTCGTTGGTTCATCACTGGCCGACTTTTCCTGGAATTTCGAGGTCGAAGGCCAAGACGCGACGCCACCTTGGATTCGCAGTATTGAAACCCATGAACCGATCGTTGGTCGCCTGATTGAAGCGAAACACGAGCAAGAGACCTTCAAATACAAAGTCAACACGAACCCGATTGCCGGGCCGAAGAATGACTGTCGCGGCGTGCTGATTAGCTTCGACGATGTTACCCAGCTGGAACAGAAAAAGACCGACCTTGCGAAACTGGTAGCCACGCTTGAGCAGTCGCGCGACGAAATTCAGGAACAGAATGCCAAGTTGCAGTTCCTCGCTTCCCGCGATCCACTCACCAAATGCTACAACCGGCGTACATTCTGGGAGCTGTTTGAGAAGGTTTGGGAGACAACCGATCGCGACATGGTCAGCGTGGTCATGCTGGACATCGACTTCTTCAAACAGATCAACGACAACCACGGCCACTCCAAGGGGGACGAAGTGCTTCGCGAAACCGGAGCACTGCTGCTGCACTTGGTGGGCGACGAGGGAATCGTCTGCCGGTTCGGTGGTGAAGAGTTTGCCGTCTTGCTCTACAAGGTCAACCTTGAAGGAGCGACGAAATTCGCAAACACCTTCAATCGCGCCTTCCAGCGCTGCAAAATTGGCGGCCTGAATGTCACCTGTAGCGTCGGGTTATCGAATCGAAAGTTCCGGGCGATGGACGCCCAGCATCTGCTCGACCAAGCCGACCAGTGTCTGTATGCCGCCAAGCGCAATGGGCGTAACCAGATGGTCCGGTTCGATCAATCGGCGATGCTGGAGCGACGGCAGAAGACGCGAGACAGCGCCCCGAAGACGACGCCGAAACATATTTCTTACGCGTCCGTCATGGCGCTGTTTACCGCTCTGACTTACCACGACAAGAACACCGCCAACCAGTCACAGAGAATCGCCGACCTTTGCCTCGCTCTGGGACGGAAGCAGCTAGACCCTCGCACCCTGTACTGGATGGAGGTCTGCGCCCTGCTGAGAAACGTCGCTTGCTTGGCCGACCAGACTGCAAGCACCCCCCAAAAGGAACTATCGCCTGCCGAGCGGAATCAACTCACGGCCGACATCCTTCGAAATACCTTCAGCAGCGAGGAGTTAGTTTGGATTTCGGTCGGTGAACAGTCCGCCAAAACCGAATGCCTGGTGCACCGCAAGTCGCACGGCGACTTGACCTCTGCCATCGCATTCTGAGAGTCGCCTGTGACCTGGTCGCCTCGACCGATGCGGGTCAGCGGTTGACCTTCCGCGATCTACAAGCCCGTTTGGCGGCTGCCGATCTCCAAGCCGACGAAACGGTCATCGAAAGTGCCCTGAAATTGCTCACCCACAACACGGAAATGGTTGAGAATCGCTGTCGAAATGCGAGTGTTGAATGCGCGATCAAACTCAGCCCATTCGTCGATGACATCACGATCTCAATTGCAACTCGCGACCTGAGCAAACTCAAGTCTTCGGTCGTCAGCATTACAGGAATCGCCCGCGAGACGGGTAACAAGACGATTCAATCGATTGTCGAGGCACTCGACCAACAACTGGCGAAGCCCGAGCCCGAGTACGAACAGCTTAGCCAACTGGCTGAAAGAATCATGGAATTGTGTCGAAGCACCCGACATTCGCTGGTCAAAGGCTTGCACCACCGGAATCGAACGTCACCAACCGACGCCTATCACGTGATTGAGTAGTTTTTTAGCTGAGGGTTCCATCGACTGACAGAGTTTTCATGCAGCGCGAGCCGGATTTTATTTTTGAGCGGCAAACAGGAGGTTCATTCCTCCCCCGCTCCCGGTCTGCGCCGCCTCCAGCCCGAAAGGCATCGGCAAACCAACCGCTCGAGTTGCTGGCTCTTGAGGATCGGGTGCTCTATAGCGCGGTTCCGATCGATCTTCCCGATGCGGCTCCGAATGAGCCATGTGAGCCGAATAACCTCGAACAGCAGGTCAACGACCTAATCCACTGGACATCCTTGCTAGCCGCGGCCGATCTGGTTGAGCCAGGAGCGAATTCAGAGACGATTGAACCGATTGGGCCGTCGGCTTCGGAGGCAAGCGGGACGATTTTGGTTGTCGTCGACCAAGGCATCGCGGATTACCAGACACTGCTCCACGATATTCAAAACCAGTTGCCCCAGCAGCATTCGCTGCTGCTAATCGACTCGACTGGTGACGGCTGGCTGCAACTGAATCAGTACCTCAGCCAACACCAAGGGATCCAACAGGTCCATCTCTTTTCCCACGCTGCCTCAGGTCAATTGCTGCTCGGCAATCAGTCGCTCCAAATTGATGACTTGTTCAACGATGATTCAGCTGCCATCTGGCAGCGGGCACTGCACCCGGACGCGAATGTCTTCCTTTATGGTTGCCAGTTGGCCGCAGACCCGGCCGGGGAGCAATTCGTCAGCCAATTTGCGATATTCAGTGGCGCGGATGTGGCCGCAAGTATCGACCAAACGGGCAGTGCGTCCAGCGCGGATTGGGATCTCGAATTTTCGGTCGGGCTCCTCAACAGCGATTCGCTGTTCAGTGATGACAACCCGCTGCACTGGGAAGGAACCCTCGATCCCCAGACGTTCTCGCGGTCAGGCGTTCAGGAGTTGTCAGGGATTGACCGCGGCAGCACAAGCGCCGTAGCGGTCGATGTAAACGGCTCTTATGTGGTCGTCTGGTCGGAGCAGGTTAGCGGTAATAGCTGGGACGTTTTCGCCTGCCGGTTCAATGCAGATGGGACGCAGAACGGCTCCGTCTTCACAGTTAATCAGAGTACAAATGGCGACCAGCGTTACGCTTCGGTCGACATGGACTCCAGCGGTCGATTCATCATTACTTGGACTGGAATCGACAACGGCAATGA
>JBJTQD010000412.1:0-2241 GCA_046075445.1 Planctomycetota bacterium | reverse complement strand
TCTTCGGGTCGCCACCGAGCTTGGCAACGGCGGCTCGCATTGCGGCGAGGTCAACTACGCAGGGGACGCCGGTGAAGTCTTGCAGCACGACGCGGGCGGGCTTGAATGGGACTTCGACTTTGGCTGGATTTTTTGCTTCCCACTTGGCGAGGTTCTCAACGTCCTCAGCAGTGACCGCGTGGCCATCGCAGTTCCGCAGAACGGCTTCGAGCAGGACGCGGATCGAAAATGGAAGCCGTGAGATTTTAGTTAAGCCTCGAGCCTCGAGCGCGCTGAGTCGGTAGATGCCGACGGGACCGCTTCCGCTGTCAAAGGTTTCGCGAGCGTTGAACGGGTTGCCGGAGGAATTACCCTGGGACGATCGAGATGCAGAAGCCATGAGTCTGTTCCAGAATGATGAACCAGTTAATTTCTACGCAAGTTTCCACTTTGCAGCCCGGTTGTCAATCGATGACTCGGCTGGCAGAGCGATGGGGTTGGGGGAGCCGTAGCGAGCAGATTTCGCTTGGTCGGTTAAACCGGAAGAAATCCGGGCGGCGCAACGCCTTGCGCGGATACCACTTGAAGGCTGGACGGGGTATAAAGAGGGCGAACGAAAACAATTAAGGAGTGATTGTCTTATGAGGAATGTCGTTGCGATGGTGCTCGGTGGAGGCCGGGGAACACGGCTCTTTCCCTTGACCTCGATTCGCTCCAAACCGGCTGTGCCGCTGGGGGGAATGTATCGGCTGATCGACATTCCGATCTCCAACTGCATCAACAGCGGCATTAATCAAATTTACGTGCTGACCCAATTTATGTCGGTCAGCTTGCACCGCCACATCCGCCGTACTTACGTTTTCGATCACTTCAGCGGCGGATTCGTCGAGATTTTGGCTGCTCAGGAAACGATGAGCCAAGGAACGGACTGGTACCAGGGCACAGCCGATGCGGTGCGAAAAAATCTGGGCTATATCGAGCAGCGGGGGGTTGAGTACGTCGTTATTCTTTCCGGAGACCAACTTTACCGGATGGATTACGGCAAGCTGATAGCTCAGCATGTCGCGACCAAAGCGGACGCGACGATTGCCTGCATGCCGGTTGATGAGAACGCGGCGCGGGCGTTTGGCGTGATGCGGTTGGACAAGAGCGGTCGCGTGACGGGGTTCTTGGAGAAGCCCCAGACGAAAGAAGAACTCGACATGGTGCGAGTCGACCGCGACACGCTCAAGGCCCTGGGTTTTGACAATCCCGAACGCCCGATTCTCGCCAGCATGGGGATTTATGTCTTCAACCGGGATTTGTTGCACAAACTGTTGACAAAAACCGAGTACCACGATTTCGGGAAAGAGATCTTCCCTGCGGCGATTCGCAGTCACAAAGTGCAGACTTACCTGTTTGATGACTATTGGGAAGACATTGGGACGATACGTTCTTTTTACGAAGCGAACCTCAGCCTCGCGGCGGCTAATCCGCCGTTCCAAATTGATCAGGCGTCGGCCACCGTTTACACGCGAGCTCGGTTTCTGCCCCCGACGCGATGTGGAAGTGCTTCGATCAAGAACAGCTTGATCGCCGGTGGATGTCAGATTGGCGATGGCGCGACGATCGAGAACAGCGTGATTGGTTTAAGGACGATCATTGGCCCGGGGGCCGTGATCCGCAACTCGATCATCATGGGTGCGGATTATCAGGAGACGCCGGAAGAGTTGGAGGAGAATCGCCAGTTGGGGCAACCGCCGATTGGGATCGGGGCCGGGGCGCTGATTAAAGGAGCAATCGTCGACAAGAATGTTCGGATTGGTCCGCAGGCGGAGATTTTCAATCAGCACGAGTTGGAAAACACGGACCTCGCGAATCCGCTTTGCGTGATTCGCGATCGGATTCCGGTCGTGGTCAAAGGCTCGGTGATTCCAAGCAACTGGCGGTTGGCTGAGCAGATTCGCTGAGCCGATGCATGACGCAGCATTGTAGGGTGGGACAAGGTCGCGGCGGCGCCACGTTGCGCTGTCATTCAATTAAAAACGTAGGGGCGTGTGCAATCCGCTGCGACCGCCGGCCCACCAAGCCCTAATTGAACGCAGGCAGTGGGCCTGCGTGGGGCGGGATCTGCTTGTTTTCTAAGTCTTACTTGCGGCAAACCTACTCTTTGGGTCAGTAGATTTCAGTGATTCCCCGCCCCACGTGTCCCACCCTACGGAGGATCAAAGAGGCCTGACCCCTTTGATTTGCCTGACCCCTTTGATTCGTCTTTAGACCAAT
>JBJTQD010000411.1:0-2551 GCA_046075445.1 Planctomycetota bacterium | reverse complement strand
TTCCTCCCGAAGGATGGAATCAACCCCAGCCGCACCGGGCCGCTCGTCAGCGCCGCCCCGTTCGGCAGCGCCAGCATCCTGCCCATCTCCTGGATGTACATTCGGATGATGGGTCCCGAAGGCCTCCGCATGGCAACCCAGGTCGCCATCCTCAACGCCAATTACGTCGCTCGTCGCTTGCAAGAGAACTACCAGATTCTCTACACCGGCAACCGCGGCCTTGTCGCTCACGAGTGCATCGTCGACACCCGACCGCTCGACAAGCAAGCCCACGTGACGGTCGACGATATCGCCAAGCGTCTGATCGACTTCGGCTTCCATGCACCGACCATGTCCTTCCCGGTTGGCGGCACGCTGATGATCGAGCCGACCGAAAGCGAATCGCTGTACGAACTCGATCGCTTCTGCCGCGCAATGAAGCTAATCTACGGCGAGTTCGAGAAGGTCAAAGCCGGGGAATGGCCAGCGGACAACAACCCGCTGCACAACGCTCCGCATACGCTCGATTCGATCCTCGGCGACGACGCCTCGCGAGCTTACCCGCGACAACTCGCTGTCTGCCCTGACCCGGAGATGAGCTATACGGTCAAGTACTTCCCGCCCGTCGGCCGAGTCGACAATGTGTACGGCGATCGCAACCTCGTCTGCGCCTGCCCGCCAATGTCGAACTACGAAGAAGAACCCGCCGGCAGATAAGGAAGGCAAGTGGGAATTGGGATTTCGGAACGCGGAATTTGAAAGTGGGATTGCGGAACCCTAACAGGCTCCGCTCCCACACTTCCGCTGAGTTCCCATCCCAATAGTCCTATGAGTCCCAACAGCCCCAGATGTCCCACTTGAACGTCGGCGGACTCCCTTCCTTCCCAGGAGAGAGTCGCGTAAATCGCGGCGTTATCCCGTTTCCGGTAAACTCCGATCCGGTGAGACTCGCTCCCAAAACTACAGGTCCTAGTTTGCCACGCCCAACCGACATTTGCATCGCCGACATTGAGCTGACCACCGAGGACTTTCTCTATCGAACGCCGATCAAGTTCGGTGGCGTCGCGCTCGACCGCGTCACCATGCTCTACGCCCAAGTTACCGTCGAGTCCCCGGCCGGCAAGCGGGCCGCGGGCCGCAGTTCGATGCCCCTCGGCAATGTGTGGGCTTTTCCTACGAAAGAACTCGCCTACGGCCAAACTCTTCAGGCCATGCAACTGGTCGCCCACGAGGTCCGTGACGTCTATCTAAATGCCAAGCTCGTCGGTCATCCCATCGAGATCACGTGGGAGCTAGAGCACCAATTTCTCGAACGAGCCAAGAAGATTGCCGCGCAACTGCACCTCAACGTGCCGATTCCACCATTGGCAACGCTCGTCGCCGCCAGCCCCGTCGACGCGGCTATCCACGACGCCTACGGCAAACTTCATCACTTGAACTGCTATTCGACCTACTCGAAAGAGTTCCTCGATAATGACTTAGGGCGTTTTATCGGAGCGGAATTCGCCGGCGTGAGACTAGACGAAGCAATCACCACAGCGCCCTCCCCAACCATGCCGCTTTACCATTTGGTCGGTGCTCTCGATCCAATCTTTCCCGAAGAAGTCACTAACCCTGTTGGTGACGGACTACCGGAATCACTTGTCGATTGGACCCGTAGCGATGGACTAACACACCTGAAAATCAAATTGAATGGCGACTTGATTGATTGGGATGTCAAGCGAGTCCTCGCCGTCAACAAAGCCGCCGAAATAGTCGCCACCGAAAGTGGCCACGGCGGTTGGCAATTCTCGCTCGATTTCAACGAACGTTGCCAAACGGTCGACTACCTGCTCGACTTCCTCAACCGTTTGCGAGGACTTAACCCGACGGCCTATCAACGGATCGCTTACATCGAACAGCCAACCGCACGTGACCTCGCTGCGAATCGCAATCAAGTCATCCGCGCGGCGAGCGAACTGCTCCCCGTTGTAATCGACGAATCACTCGTCGACCTCGATAGCCTCCAACTTGCCCGCGAACTCGGCTACACCGGGGTCGCCTTGAAAGCCTGCAAGGGTCAGTCTCAATCCTTGATTTTCGCCGCCGCAGCCAGCCACCTCGGGATGAGCCTCTGCGTGCAGGATCTCACTTGCCCAGCCGACTCGTTGATCCATTCGGCTGGTCTCGCTGCCCACATCCGCGGCGTTGCAGCAATCGAAGCGAACTCCCGCCAATATTGCCCCGCCGCCAATCGAGGCTGGGACGAACGCTTCCCCGGCATCTTCAACATCCGCAACGGTCGCATGCCCACCGCCCAACTAAACGGCCTCGGTTTGGGTGCTTGGTGAGGAAGAGGACATTTTGGGGAAGAGGAACCAAGCTGTCATAATCGCCAAGGCCATCTCGAATTAAGCGCGCAACAAAGACAGCGCCACACAAAAAAACTCTTTCTCCCCCTCGCCCCCTTGGGAGAGAGGGGGCCGGGGGGTGAGGGGGTCAGCAGTGAAGTCTAACTCAGCCTCTCCCTTCCTCCACCCCGACACAAGCTTTCCGAACTAGTCGCCCATCACATCGCTCTCGCGATTCTTCG
>JBJTQD010000410.1:0-3150 GCA_046075445.1 Planctomycetota bacterium | reverse complement strand
GAAAATAAAAGCTTTTAGAGCGAGGTAGTTGGTTAAGGCCTGAGGGGTGCGCACTGCGATGGCGCGTGTCTAATTCGTTGAACTCTCCGCGCGGATGCGACCCAGCCTACCGGGAAAAACTAACCGGAGAAAATCGGGGATCGCCAAGTGGCAATTAGGGCTGCGACCGATGCTAAGCCACACAGTAACCATGGCCAGTCGCCGATGATGCGGTAGCCGCTGGGCTTGCCGTCGCTCCGCTGGAGGCTGACCGGAAAATAGCCCGTCGCCCGCCGCGGCCCCTGCTCGAGAATTCGCCCCTGCGCGTCAATCCAAGCCGAGAATCCCGTGTTCGCGGCAACGACCATCGGCCTGCGCATCTCGACCGCGCGAAAGACGTTGCAAGCCAAATGCAAGTCGAGACAACTCGTGCCAAAAAACCAACCATCATTCGTCGGGTTGACCAGCACATCCGGCTCCTTGCCCGCAGCCGCTAACTCCTGCACCTGCCGCCGAATCAAATGCGGTACCGTACTTTCAAAACAGATGCTCGGACAAAGTCGCACGCCCCCCAACTCCATCGCTACCGCCGCCCGCCCCTGCGCAATCCCGCGACCGACCGGCGTGAATCGATAAATCCAGGGAAACCATTCACCAAACGGCAAGTACTCGCCAACAATCACCCGGTGCATCTTGTCATAGCGAGCAACGACCTCGCAGCTCTCACCAATCAAGCCAACCGAGTTGTAAGACAAACTTGTCTGGAGATCGTGTGCACTGACTCCGGTAAGCAACGGCAGACAGTTCTGGCAAGCCGGCTCGGTCTCATCTTCTCGCGGCAGCGCGCCCATCGAAGCCTGAAAACAAAGCGAGAACTCCCGCCGCGCCTGCTCAAACAATGCCGCCTGTTGCGCATCGACTTCTCGCTCGAGTTCCGCTGGGAGAAAAAGCGGCTGCACGAAAATCGTCTCCGGCCAGATCACGAGTTGGGCTTCCGGAAACTCCTTCCGCGCCGCAATGGTCAGGTCGCGATACTGCTGGAACTGGGACGCAAAAACCTGCTCCACTTCCTCCCGCGTTGCGGGAAATGTCGTGTCGATCGAACCTTGAATTACCAACGCCTGCAGACCGGCTTGCTTCGCAGCCTCTTCCTTCAGTTGGCTCTTCTTTTCTGCAGTCAGCTTCCCTGAGAATCCGCCCAGCGAACCGGCTCCGTAAAAACAGACGCCAAGAAACACCGCCAGCACGCCAGCTATCTGCAGCAGCATCGACCTTTTTGTTTGTCGGCGATCTAATTTCGCTGAGTTAGCTCGCAGCTGCTGCTCCAGCATCACCCCCCGAGCGGCAAAGGCCGCGCACATCGCCAGCAGGAAGCTCAGCAAATAAGCCCCGCCCAGTTCGGCAACTTGAATGACCAGCGGCTGGCGAAACTGCGAGTGGCTGAGAAAGCCCATCGCGAAGCCGGTCAGAAAATTTCCCCGCACCCATTCCAGCCCAGCCCAACTGATAGGGACAGCCAAGCAGAGCGGAAACCGGCCGAGGAAATGCAGCCAACGGGCCGCAGCGATGAATGCGGGAATGTAGAGCGCGCAATAAGCCGCCAGCAGCGGCCAGAAAAGCCAAAGCGCCGGGTGCGGGATTGGTATGAAGTAGAGCAGCCCAAGCCAGAGCAGCCACGCGGCCAACCAGATCCAGCGCCACTCGCGCCAGCTTAGCTGCCGCGGAAGGGCGACGATGATCGACCAAGGGAGCAGCGCGGCCCAAGCGATCCCAGACCAAGCGATCGGAGGCAGAGCCGCTCCATAAAGCAGTGCCCCCAGCAGTGCCAGCCCAGCCACCGACCATAAGTCGCGCTGAGTTTTTCCCTCCGTGTCCAAACTCGCCCTCTCTTCTTGATCGGTCGACCATCCATCCAGCGCCGCGCGGACCGTCAATTATTTTGAGTTATCGGGAAGCCGTTTGACGGTGATGTCCCGATACCAAACTTTGTCGCCGTGATCCTGAAACACGATGTGGCCCGCGGGATTGCGACCGAACTTCTCCCACTTCGCGAACTTGCTTTTGCCGTAGCGATCTTTCCAGTCCTCACCATCCAACTCCGTCTCGCAAACCTTGACGCCATTGAGCCAATGCTCGAGGTGATTACCGTTAAGCACAATTCGCCCGGTGTTCCATTCCCCGACCGGCTTGAGCGCCTTGTTCTCCGGTTTGTACATCGCGTAGATCGCCGCTGCCGAGGTGAAAGGATTCTTCCCATCACCATGCACGTCGTCATCGAGGATTTGATACTCCGGACCGCTGAAGTACGGAGCCGGATCGCCCAGCGAAACGCGATACATCACGCCGCTGTTCGCTCCCTTGTCGACTTTCCATTCGAAGTTCAGCTCAAAGTTGCGGTACTCACCTCGAGTAACCAAGTCACCGCCGCCCGATCCATCAAAGTGCAGTGCCTCGCCATCGACCTTCCAGCCCTTGCCGATCGCCTCTTCCTTGTAGCCGCGAAACTTGTCGAGCTTTCCACCGGTGCCGAAGAGGACCTCCACCTCGGCGGATTTATCTTGAGCGGTAGCGAGATTCACTTGGGTCAACGTTGTTGCGGCGAAAACCACAGCGGCTAGTGCAAGATTGCGGAGAGTTCGGGCGAAAGAAGTAAAAGGCGAAGCCATCCTTAGGTCCTGAATTGAGAGTGTGTCGAGAGTCGGCGAGTAAACTCGAAAGCCGCATGGCGAAGAGTCTTCAGCCACGGCCTCAATCTAACCCAGCAATCGCCGCTCCGCAAACCAAGAAGATATACGCCCCGACACCACCATCACGCGTAGTCCCCGCCCCGCTTGTCCGGCTTGGAACATCCGCTGGATTTCCTTGTAGAGTGGGACAAGTTCGCGGGGGCGCCACATTGAGTTGTCATGCGATCACAAATATTGCAGCGAGTGGAATCCCCGCGAGCGCAGGCCCATCAAAGGGCTAGAAAGATCTTACCGTCGCCGCGGGGCCCAAATTGAACAGCGGTGGTGGGCCAGCGCGGGTCGGGATCTGCTTGTTATCTGGACCGAGCTTACTGCATGCCGGCTTTTTGGCGTGTCGTTTTACTTTGAGTCCCCGCCCCGCTTGTCCCACCCTACGGGCTTACAGCGCTGCCGTACGATTCCAAAAGTTCCACCAAGATTTCTT
>JBJTQD010000409.1:0-7005 GCA_046075445.1 Planctomycetota bacterium | reverse complement strand
GAGTACGAGCGCGGCGGAGAGGCGTAGCTTGGCCTCCGTTACCATTTTGTTTTCAGTGCCAAATTTGTTCTGCAAAATCGGGATCGCCTGCTCGAAAGATTGTCTGGCGAGTTCGTACCGGTTCATCCCCATGTAAACCGTGCCGAGATTCAGCAGGCTGTGCGCGACAAGTGGATGGTCCATTCCCAGTTCGCGTCGACGAATCGTCTCGGCTGCCCGCAGAACGGTGAGAGCGGTCTCATTTTCGCCGGCTCTTTGGTAAGCGACACCGAGGTCATTGCCACGTGTGGCATACTGGAGCGAAGTCTCTCCCCAAAGTTTTTGAGCAATTAAGGTTGCCTTGGAAAGGTTGTCGACGGCGGGGCGAAATTGATTGGCACTCATGAAAGCCTCGCCCAGATAAGCGTGCAGCGTCTCTTTGTCTGGATGCACCTCGACCAAGTACCGATCGTGCAGCAGAATCGCTTCGCGATAGGCGGCGATTGCATCATTGAATTTACCATTCAATTGTTGGAGCCTCGCCACTTGGACCCATTGTTTGGCCATCATCCAGGAGTCGGAACCAAACAAGTCAGTTGTCGTTTGTTGAGATCGCTGAGCGAGTTCCAAGGCAGCGTCAGTCTTGGCTTGCTTGAGCAGGCTCGCGATTTCCGTTTGGTCCTTAAGCAATTGCTTGAGCTTCGTCAGTTGAGCTTGATTGAAGCTGGCCTGTACCCGGGCGTTTTCCAGAGCGAGTTTTGCATTTAAGGCTTGCCACGATTTCGAGCCGTAGAGTTTCGTGAGCACTTCGAGTGCTTGTTCCCAAAGCTGCGTGGCCTTGGAAAAGTCATATTCGGATTGGGCTGCATTCGCAGCGGCTACGATTTGATCCAGTTGCTTGGACAAGGCCAAAGCTTCTTCGGAGCGGCTCTTCGGATCACTTGCTGGGGCTGGAGTTGCTGCATCGCCGGTAGAGGGCGAGGGCTGCTGCGCCGTCAGCGGTGGCTTGGTGGCGTTGGATGACTTTGGCGGGTCTTGGTTCGTGGCAGCTGGAGGGTTTGACGAGCCGCAACCGGTGAGCAGGCTAGTAAGCAATCCAAGCAAAAAGAAACGCCGCATGATTAATCACTCCATGACTGCGGAACCTTGCGAACCGAAGGAGTGCTTTTAGCAGGTTTGGGCTGAGGCCCCAACAGCAACTGGTTTGGGTGGGAATAAAAAACGCTCGGGGTTGCCCGAGCGTTTTCGTGGGGGTGAATATTAGAGGCGAGACGAGGACTGCGTTCCTCTAGATGTAACCGGTTTGCGATTCACCTCGCCTGCGCCAAAGCCTGCGGTTTTGGGCTCCGGCTACGGGCTAAACGAAGAGGACGGCTAAGCTTTGTGATGGGGCACTTCGACTATCGCTTCGGACCCAATCGCTCTTCAAAAAGAGGTTTTGCGGTACGGGGCGGATGAGTCGACGGACAAATTGCCGTTTGATGAAAATTGCTTAGGCGTATTCGTCTAGCAATCGTTCGACGGTGGCGGCGATTTTTTCGGGGGTGTCGTAGACGCCGCTGGCGATCTGAGACTTCACGTAAGCAACGCGGTCTGCTCGGATGCCTTCGTTGGCTCGCGCGAGCATTTGAGCTTCAAAAGAGAGCTCGACTTGATCTGTCTGCGTCGACTGAATCGCTTCGGCGTTTACCGGGCGGGAAGTCGGAAGAGAGACATTGTTAACGCCGTTAAATCCATTTGTCGGTCGAATCTGCATGATTGCACCCCAGTTACTTGTTTTGCATCGAGAGTTTCGGCTTCGATGCCGGAAGGAATTTCAAGACATCAATCAACTTGGTCAAAGCTGCGGCGTTCCATCTCTTGCCGCAGTCTTTGTCCCGCCTGAAGCAGGCCGGCATTTGCCGAGCCGATTCAAGGTTTCCGTGTCGCAGGGACTCGCCTTCCGTAACTGGACAAACTTTGCAGAGCTCGTTCGTCGTTCGAAAGTCTTATCGGCCCGTGACTCGTGACCGCATTGGTTTCCGTTTTGGCTTTCCTGTTGGTTGGTTTAAGCTCGTCGTAAATTCTGAGCCGAGTGGTCGCGTCAGCTAATTAAAGTGAATGCCGTTGATTTTGCGGCCCCGATTGAGTCGGTTGGATGCAGTTGTGTCTCGCGGGCAATTCGCTCTTTGGCTGTTCGTCTCAGCTACAGTTTACCTTGTCTGGTTGACCGCCAGCGATCAAGTGATTTTTCGCTTAAATCGAACGGCAGTCATTTGACTGGGCCCTTAGTACGGGCCACGCGACTGATTGGTTCGAACTAAAAAGAAAAATTTTTAGACCGCCTTCGTCCCTGGGAGTATAGGGGGAGTAAGGCTCTCGATTCAATTCCAAACTGACAGGTTTCTTAACGGAAATTCTCGTCAGCGATTTGGCTTGTTTGGCTCGGCTTTGGTTTTGCAAGGGGCTGAACATTCCCGGGTCCTTGCGTGTGATAGCATTTGCCGGTTGGTTTCAGCGCACGAAAAAAGGCGGTCAAGTCGCACTTGCGGCTTGACCGCCTTTTTGTGTTCAAAAGGGCGGCAGTTGGGTTGAGCCTTAGAGGCTGCCGAATTCCCCTCGACGACGCACCAGTTGCGATTGCAGGCGTTGGACGATGCTGGAGTGCATCTGGCTGACGCGGCTTTCGCTCAGGTCCAGGGTCGCTCCGATCTCCTTCATGGTCAGTTCTTCATAGTAGTAAAGAATGATGATCAGTCGTTCGTTGCGGTTTAGGCCCTTCGTCACCAGTCGCATCAGGTCGTTACGTTGAATGCGTCGGGTTGGGTCCTCGCCCTTCCTGTCTTCCAGGATGTCGATCTCGCGGACGTCTTTGTAGCTGTCCGTTTCGTACCATTTTTTGTTCAAGCTGATGAGATTGACGGCGCTGGCGTCAACCATCATGCGTTCCAGTTCTTTAACGTCCATTTGCATGTGCTCGGCCAATTCCTGAGCGGTCGGCGTGCGGCCGAATTTGGCTTCGAGTTGCTTGGTGGCTTCGGAAAGCTTGCTCGCCTTGCTGCGAACCAAGCGGGGGACCCAGTCCATGGTTCGGAGTTCGTCCAGCATCGCGCCGCGAATACGTGGTACGCAATAGGTTTCAAACTTGACGCCGCGATTCATGTCAAAGGCGTCGATGGCGTCCATCAGGCCGAATACGCCGGCAGAAACCAAGTCGTCAAGTTCAACGCCGTCGGGCAAGCGTTGCCAGATGCGTTCGCCGTTGTACTTCACGAGCGGAAAATACCGCTCCATCAAGCGATTGCGAAGGTCCTGGTTGTTTGGATCTTTCTTGTAAGCGACCCAGGTGTCGTAAATGTCCTCAGAAACTGGACAGGAAACTGCGACGGGTTGAGCTAGGGACTCAATTTCGGCAGTCGTTGCCATGCAATCCTCCGTGATGGTCGCTGACTTTTCGAGATCCGACTCAGTCGAGTCGGGCTTTTCAGTAATTCGATTTTCCGGTTGGCAGTTGGCTGCTCACCGGTGTGGGCGGATGTCTATCAAAATCGTGGAAGGCAGGTCAATGAAAAAATTACACGGTTGCCGGATTTCGTACGAAATCAAAAAAATATTTTTCAGTGAGTAAAAACAGCAATGCGGCGCGATATCCACCCTCTTCGGTTATCGACGACGACCCCGGCGAGATTGAGGAATTTCGGCGAAGATTCAAGGGAAAAGTGGCGGCCCGAGTAGGCGACGTCCGCAAAGTCGGCAAGGTTTAACAGCGGGCTGGCTGAGCCTTAGGTAAGGTCATCGTTGGCTCATGCAAAGATACGCTCTGGCTACGCGGCCTGTTTCTCGGAAAGCAGGTCCGACATGCGAATCTCAGCCAAAAGCTCGCAGTGGCAGGAGGAGTCGACTTCGCGCGAGCCGATCACTCTTAAATTGGGCCGAAGCGACTCGCAGACCTTGGCAATCACCGGACGGAGTTCCTGATCGACGACTAGCACGGGTGCCAGGCCCATGGTCGACATGTGACGCTGTCCAGCCGAAACGGCGCGGACGACGTTTTGTCGCAAAGAGCCGGGCAGTGCTCTAACTTGATCCGCTAGATCCGCAAACGATTGGCTCGCCAAGGCGGTGTGGAATTTGCTCGAAACATCGTCACCCAACCCAAAGCAGCGGACAACATTGCGTGGAGATTTCAGCCGGTCCGTGATCTGTCGGGAAAGCTTCAGTCGGACGGCTTCGACCAACTGCGAATCCGAAAGCCCTTCGCCTCCGAGGTCTGCGAGTGCTTCGCAAATCAGCGCAAGCGGCCGCAGGCTTACGCCGTCGAGCAGCAGTTCTTGAAGAATCCGCTGGACTCGCGCCAGCGACATGACGCCGGGAACGAGTTCGCCAACGACTGTCGGCGCGGTCTTTTTCAGTTCATCGAGCATCTGCTGGACCGCGTCGCGAGTCAGGAGTTCGCGAACTTGAGTTTCGCTGGACCAAGCCAAACACCGGGTGATTACTTGGACCGGACCGAGTGACGGGTGTTCGCTACGTGCTTGGTTAGCAGGGATCCACGCAGCGGTGGGCGCCCAGGGAAGGCCTGTGGCGCGAACGGCTGAGTTGGTCAAAGGTTGGGCTGGCTGCAGGTCGAGCAAACGATCGCCCGGGATAGTGGTCCGAATCAAGCTGTGGCCTTGGAGCAAGATCTCAAAACCGTTCGGCGGAAGTTGTAAGTTGTCTCGCACGCGAACTTTCGGAAGCAACATGCCGATTTCAAGGGCGAGTTGTTTGCGAGTATTCGAAATTTCAGTCAAAAGTCTGCCGCCGGAATTGGAGTCTGCCAGTCGGAGCAAGTCCGCACCCAAGCGGATTTCGAGCGCGTCCATGTCGAGAATTCGCTCGGCAGTAGCCTCACCGGAGGGCTTGGGAGTAGTCTGCGGCGCAGGAGCAGTTTTCGATTTGCTTTTCGAAGAGAACCAAGCGAGCGCCCCGGTGCCGGTTGCCAGCAGGAGCAGCGGTATTTGCGGCAAATTCGTGAACGCGAGACAGCCGATAAAGCCGGCGGTGATCGCTAAAGCCATGGGGCTGGCGATCAGTTGCATGATTGACTCTCTGGGGAGGTCGCTGTCGCTCGACCCGCGGCTGACGAGCAAGCCCGCCGCGATGCTAATTAGCAAAGCAGGCAATTGAGACACCAGTCCATCGCCAATCGTAAGTTTGGAAAAAACCTCAGCCGATTCGCCTAGGCTCATTCCGCTGCTTAAGCCGAGAAACAGTCCGCCTGCCAAATTGATGCCAGTGATCAAAAGTCCCGCGATCGCATCGCCGCGAACGTATTTGCTTGCCCCGTCCATCGCACCGTGAAAATCGGCTGCGCGCAATAGATCCTGTCGCCGAGTTTGGGCTTCGCGGTGATCGATTAACCCTGCGTTCAGGTCGGCATCGATTGCCATCTGGCGACCGGGCAGGCCATCCAAAGCGAAACGGGCAGAAACTTCGCCGATTCGTGTCGCTCCTTTAGTGATCACGACGAATTGAACGATGAACAAAATCGCGAAAATGATTGCCCCGACCAGCAATTGGTCACCGGTCACGAACTGGGCAAAGGCTCGAACGACCTCACCCGCGGCGAGGTCTCCCTGGCTCGGGCCGTTGGTGAGTATCAATCTCGTCGTGGCGATGTTCAGTGCCAGTCGGGCGAGCGTTGTGACCAACAATAGGGCCGGGAAGACTGAGAGTTCCAGCGGAGAGCGGGCGAACAGCGCACTGAGCAGCAGCACGACAGAAACTGTGAGATTTGCGGCCAGAAGAAAATCCATCAGCTCCGTTGGCAGGGGCAGATAGATGACCAAAATAGAGAGCACGATCCCCAGCGGGAGCGCGAGGTCGAGGATTTTCTTCGGCATGTTCCCGATCCGCTGATGATGGGCGCACGTTGAGCGCGGTCTTTGGGCTGAACCGCACGAAACGTTATCCAAAATCAGCTATCAAGTCCACGTCGATTGCGGGACGCTAGCACTTGCCGGGTGGGCTTAGTTGTCCTTGACCATATCGCCGAAAGCTTGGCGGAATTTTTCCAGCTTGGGCGGGATGTTGTAGTTGCAGTAAGCATCCCGCGGATTCTTGGCGAAGTAGTCTTGGTGGTACTCCTCGGCAGGGTAGAACTCCGAGGTCTCGGAGATTTCGGTGACGACTGGACTGCGGAAAGCTTTGAGTTCGTTCAGCTTTTTCTTGTATTTCTGGGCGATCTCGCGTTGTTCTTCGGTGTGATAAAAAATCACGCTGCGGTACTGGGTTCCTTCGTCAGGGCCTTGGCGGTTGAGGGTTGTGGGGTCGTGCACTTTCCAGAAGATTTGGAGCAGCTTTTCGAAGGAGACTTCTTTCGGGTCGAACTCGACTCGGCAGACCTCTGCGTGACCGGTGTTGCCCGTGCAGACTTGTTTGTAGGTCGGGTTCTTGACTCGGCCGCCTTCGTAGCCAGAGACGACGGATTTCACGCCTTTGACTTGCTCAAAGACTGATTCCACGCACCAGAAGCAACCGCCGCCGAAAGTCGCGACTTCCAGGTTGCTTTCCGTTTTCTTGCCGCTTTCGTTTTCTGTTTGGCTCATAGCTGGAGCAGTCAGTAAAAGGGTAAAAAGGGTTCCGAACACAACGCTCCGCAGGAATTGGCTGCGAGACAAGCTTGATTTCATCGCAAGGCTCCGAAAACGGACGGTCGAGGAATGGGTATTGAGACGGGGGGCAAGCAGTTTTCTCAGGTTCGCCTTCGGAATTTTAGCAAGTCCCGTCGGCTCGGAAACACTGCGGTCGGGGTTGAAAGCGGAGTGACGAGCTGGCTTTTGCTCCGGGGAGTGCCGCTTGTGTGCTTCGTCTCATCATTCCGATCTGCAATCGCCCTGCCGCTTTAACGCCCATCTGCCGAGACAGGGCCAGAACAGCCATGTTTTTTGGCTTTGCCGATGTGTACCGCGTCGGAACCTGTCGGCCCACCGCCCCAATCGAGTTCGTATTCCCCCGGTTCGGCCATCCGGCGGAGTTCCTCGTAGGGTGGGACAAGGTCGCGGG
>JBJTQD010000408.1:0-4077 GCA_046075445.1 Planctomycetota bacterium | reverse complement strand
CACCATGCTCAAACCGGTCAGCACAAACCCCAATGCGATTTTCGTCGTCGCTTTCAGCGGGTACTTCTTGAAGAACCAAACGCTGACGGGCACCAAAAGAACGATGAACAACGGGTTAAAGGCTTGAATCGCGTCAGCCCGAACCGGCATGCCAGCGAGCGTGCAATTCATGTAGGTGTCGGCAAAGAAGATCCAGGTGCTCGCCGACTGGTCAAAGATTGCCCAGAAGAACATCACCGTCACGAACAAGGCGCCAATCTTGCCAAGCGTCTCCATTTTAAGTCGAGAGTCTTCAGCCTTAACTTCCGGGGAAACGTACATCGTCTTCACGGGGATACCAGTCACGGTGCGGCTCTCCTCTGGAGCCCGAGAACTATCACCGACGACTTTTCTGACGATGCTCTCTTGAGCGTAAAAGCGTTTGCCGAGTGCGAAAATGAACAAGGCAAGCGCCATTAAAACTGCTGGAAAGATAAAGGCAGTCTGATACCCAAAACGATCGCGAATCACCGGCATCCCGAATTGGGCAATGAATGCCCCGATGTTGATCGCCATGTAGAACCAGGAGAAAGCCTCTGTCCGCAACTGCTTCTGGCCCGGTCGCTGCTGGTCGTATGTAAGTCCCATCAAGGTGGATATGTTCGGTTTGATCACACCCGACCCCATCGCCAACAAACAGAGCGAACCGATGACGAGCGTTTTATTCTCAATGCCGACGATGCACTGAGCGATCACGTAGGGGAGACTGAACAAGACAATGGTCCAGTACTTGCCGAGAAAGTTGTCGGCCACCCAACCGCCGATCAGCGGAAAGAAATAGCAGGCAGCAATGAACAGAGACATATAGGTCCCGGCGTCGCTCTTATCGATCCCCAGTCGCTCGATCATGTAAAGCGACAGGATCGCTCGCATCCCATAGTAGGAGCAGCGTTCTGCAAATTCACCCCAGAAGAAAAACCAGAAGCCGACTGGATGGTTGGAATTCGCCACATCGGTCGTGGCTGCAGCAGACGTGCTCACAAGCAGGTTCCTTTCAAGTGTGAATGGCTGATCATCAGCCCAGCAGAACACAAACGCGGTTTATTTACGCTTCGCCAGCGGAACTAGTTCCCGTTCAGTCGGCCCAGTGTAGACCTGACGTGGACGGCAGATTTTCTTGTTTGGCGAGGTGTGCATTTCTTTCCAGTGGGCGATCCAGCCCGGGAGCCGTCCCATTGCAAACAGCACCGTGAACATTTGCATCGGGATGCCCAAAGCCCGGTAAATGACGCCCGAGTAAAAGTCGACGTTCGGGTAGAGCTTGCGCTGAACGAAATACTCGTCGCTCAAAGCAACAGACTCGAGTTCCTGTGCAATCTTGAACAGCGGGTCGTCGACTTTCAGCTTGGCCAGCAGCCGGTCGCAGGCGGCCTTGATGATCGTTGCCCGCGGGTCGAAGTTCTTGTAGACGCGGTGGCCGAAGCCCATCAGTCGGAAGTTGTTGTCCTTGTCTTTCGCCATCTTGACGTACTTGGCAACATCGCCGTTGTCTTCGCGGATCCGCTCGAGCATCGCCACGCAGGCTTCGTTTGCACCACCGTGCAGCGGTCCCCAAAGAGCACAAATTCCGGCAGCAATCGAGGCGAACAAGTTGGCGTTCGAGCTACCAACCATTCGCACAGTCGAGGTGCTGCAGTTCTGCTCGTGATCGGCATGAACAATCAGCAACAGGTTCAGCGCCTGAACAAAGTCGGGGTCCAGCCGATATTCTTCGCACGGGACCGCGTGCATCATCTTCAGGAAATTCTCGCAGTAGCTGAGGTTGTTATCCGGGTAGATGAACGGCTGGCCAATTGATTTCTTGTGGCTGAATGCAGCGATCGTTGGCAGCTTTGCCAGCAGTCGATGGACCGAAATCTCGACCTGCTTCGGATCATTTGGATCGAGCGAATCCTGGTAGAACGTGCTCATCGCACTAACGACGCTGGACAGACTCGCCATCGGATGAGCGTCGCGCGGGAACCCGTTGTAGAACAGCCGCATGTCTTCATGCAGCATCGTGTGGCGGCGGATTGAGTTGTGGAAATTCTCGAACTGTTCCTGAGTCGGCAACTCGCCGTAAATCAGCAGGTAGCAAACTTCGAGAAAGTCGCAGTTCTTGGCCAGGTCCTCGATCGAGTACCCGCGGTAGCGAAGGATTCCTCGCTCGCCGTCGAGAAAACAGATCGCGCTGGTCGTCGCGCCTGTGTTGACGTACCCCTCGTCGAGCGTGACCAAACCTGTTTGGGCACGGAGTGCCGAAATGTCGATCGCCTTTTCCTGCTCGGTCCCTTCGATAACCTTGAGTTCGAGGTCTTTACCTTCAAACGACAAAGTGGCCGTTTCGGCCAACATTTTGGCAACGTCTGACATCGCTGATTTTCTTCCAAGTATCCCGGGTTTGAGATAATCGTTTCCCGGACGAAGCGTCCGAAAACGGGTGGCTATTCGCTTCAACCCGACCAAAGAACGGCGGCAACCCATCAACGCCGTGAGCCCAATAATCTAACGGCTGGCGAATGCGGTGAAAAGTCACACAAGCCAGCTTAAAATCCCAAACAATTCACGCCAACCATTCAAATTTCCATTGCCCAGAGTCACAAAGCGGGCAGCTTGACGCGGATGAGCATCGGTGAAAGTCGAATCCAAGCACCAACGTCACGGAGCCAACGACGACGAAAAAAAGGAACGCGATGCTGAACGTAAGGCTGTGTGCCGTGAGCGAGGGTTCTGAACCGGGGGGGCTGGCGCGAAAACCCGACTACAGTTGAAAACGGGGTCAGGTCCAGTTTCTCTCTAGCGGAAGACAAACTACGGAAGAGAAATCCGCGTCAAGAATCGACTTACGGGCCCGCTTTTAAGCACTTCGAAAGGAGCTGGGGGGAATGTTCAGCTCGAAACGGCTGGCTCGTTTTTGGACTGCGACACAACCCCCACGCCACCAGTTGCAAAGCCATTGGAGCAGGGGCAATCGCCAATCAAATGCAATACGCCCCGCTTTTGCCGGTCAAGCGAATTGCCGTTTCGAATCAGCACACCCAAAAGTTCCGCTCGGGAATGAACTCCGATTTTCTCGTAAATTTTGCTCAGCTGAGTTCGCACTGTATTGACGCTTCGGAACAGCTGCCGCGAAATATCTTCTACTTCGACAACGCCCCGGGCCATCCAAGCCATCACATCGTACTCGGCTCGAGAAAGTCCTTTAAAGCCCTTCGGTGAAGCCTCATCGCCTTCTTCCGCTTGCTCGCTATCTCTGGATTTCGCTTGGATCTCGTCCGCTTCTTTCGCCTTTCGGCAGAGAACCCAAAACTCTGGCCCCTTGGGCGACTCGCCAAAAACCAGCGAATCGCCTTTGAATAGCTTGGTCCTTGCCCGCCTCGACACCGGAATCGAGTTAAGCCAAATTGCCTGACCGTCGATCGGCTTCAGCCAATTGCCACTTTTGTCCCGCCAAAATTTCGCGTGCCGTGGTGCGACCCCCAGAAATTCCAATTTGCCGGGGCCGTCGACAAACCTTCCGACCTCAAGCTGCTTTTCAGCGAGTTCTAGCGATACCGAACCACCATACTGACCGCTGGCAAGAAACAGGTAAAGCTGACAATGAGACGAATCCACAACTGGCTTCCTTTTTCGAATCACTTTTCAAAGCGGTAAGTCGCAATTGCGTCCCAGCTAGCGAGGCTGCGGCTTGACTCCTGCAACCGCCCAGCAAAACAACGAAAAATTGGCGCACCTACTTAGATCCGATGAGAAAATCAGCCTGCTTGGTCAAAAAATAAATTTCCCTACCCTATCAGGAGTAAAACCACTCAAAAAGTTCGCGAATAGGGGACTCAAAAGGCGAAATCCAGCCCCATTTGTGAGAGAAACGCGACGTCCTAACGGCCCTAGCCGCGTCCTCGCACCTGGCCCCGGCTCGAAACGCTAACTCACGGCCAAATTCTTGCTCAGAAGCGAATTCGCACGAGCCCCGTCGATGCATGTGGCCAGAATGACCTAAAAATTGAGGTATAGAAACGCCGCGCCGATTTGGGGCGGCGCTCGCCGGGATATTAGTAG
>JBJTQD010000407.1:0-4046 GCA_046075445.1 Planctomycetota bacterium | reverse complement strand
CGTCTTTTTCGATGTAGATATCGCGCTGAGGAATGTACGCTTCTGGCTGGTAGTAGTCGTAATAGCTGACGAAATAGTGAACGGCGTTGTAAGGGAAAAACTCTTTGAACTCGCTGTAAAGCTGGGCAGCCAGCGTTTTGTTGTGCGAGATCACCAGTGCCGGCCGCTGCATCTGCTGAATCACGTTGGCCATCGTGAAGGTTTTGCCGGAGCCCGTCACACCCATCAAGACTTGATGCCTTTTCCCGGAACGCAGGCCGCCGACCAACGAAGAGATCGCGGCGGGTTGGTCACCGGCGGGGGGAAAGGGGGCGCGAAGTTGAAACATCAGCGAAAATCCAGACGGTAAGTGAGCGAGGGCGGTTACGTGGTCAGCCCAGAGGAGAATAATACGCGGGCTGAGCGTTGGTATTTCGGCCAACACCGGGAAATCGTTGCCGAGTTGCTTCCTGGCGATTCACCCCTCGCGTTCGATTCCTTTGTATCGGGGAACCGGGGGAAGAGTCCAGCGGTTAACGGGCCTCGAGCGGTGTGGGGGCAGGCTCAAGCGGACGCAGGAACGGGAGAATTGCCTTGAATTTTGCTTCTCCGATGCCGCTGACGTTGAGCAAATCCTCGAAACGAATAAATCGCCCGATTTGTTGCCGATGGGTGACAATTTCTTCAGCCAGTTTGGGACCCACTCCCGGAAGATTCGCAAACTCGGCTGCCGGGGCGCGATTGAGATCGACTTCAAACCGGAGTTGCGTTCGCCGGCCTTCATCGATGTCGATCGTCCGGGTGCGCAAGGTCAACCACTGCCAAGTGCTCCAGCCAATGATGCAGAGCGAGCAGAAAAGTAACAGTCCCACGAGCGTCGGTTGGTCAAATCGGCTGAAGACTGCCGAGTCGGGGCCAACGCTTGAAAAACTTCCGTCGGCCAGCGCCTGGTACTGCGAAGTCGATTCGGCGGGGCGGATTGGAGGGTAACCTAACTCAGAAACCTCGCTGTCGCTGAATGAATCATTTTCAGACTGACTGATTTCTGAGGCACTGGCGGAGAACGCAGTTGGCTCAGCGGACACACGGTCTGCGACCACCTCAGCATTCTCTGATTGGAGCGAATTGCTTTGTTGAGTTGCGCTCGTTTCCACCGCGATCACCGCTGTTCATGAACGGTTGATGTCCAGTCATTTAATCAGCGGATTGTACCCGCCGCGGAGGGGGAGAGGCTATCGGGGAGGAAGAGCTTTTTTCTGGCCGAGCAAAGACCGCTAAATCTTGCTGGCTTGGGGGGCGAACATTTGGCGGAGAACGAGTTGCGGAAAGACCCAAGCGTCTTTCGCGTATCGCTTCACCAGCCGGCGGGGCTCGGAAAGCATGCGATGCAGCCACTCCAGCCCGAAGCGTTGCATCCAGCGAGGAGCGCGACGTCGCTCGTTAGCAAGAAAGTCGATCGTGGCACCGACACAGAGCGCGACGCGGGCTGCAATTCGTTCGCGATTGGCGTGCACCCAGCACTCCTGTTTGGGCGCGCCCAGTCCGACGACGAGGACATCCGGCTGGCATGAGCTGATTCGCTGGAGAATCTCCTCGGTTTCTTCGGGACGTTTTTCAAAACCGAGCGGTGGACTGTAGCAACCAACGACTTGAACCTGAGGCCAGGTCTTTTGGATGTTGGTCGCCGCACGCTCGGCGACGCCCGGTGCGGCTCCGAGCAAGTAGACGGTCAGCGGACCGCGCTGCTGCGTCGAAGCGAACAGTCGCGGAACGAGGTCTGAGCCCGGCACTCGCTCCGGCAAAGCTTGTCTCAGCAATCGCGAGGCCCAGACGAGCGGGTGTCCATCGGCCAGCACGAGGTCTGCGTCGCGGTAAGCAGCTTGGAGCCCGGCATGTTCCTGGAGCAGCACGGCATGGTCGACATTCGGAGTCACGACGAAGCGGCAGCGGTTGTCTCCCTGCGCCACCCAGTGATGCAATTGACTCACTGCCTCGGGCATCGACAATGCGTCAATTTCAAAGCCGAACAACTTGCGACGGGTTGCGGGCGGGGCGGCGAAAGTTTCTTGAGTGGTTGCGGTGGGCATGAAGGGGCGGCGATCGAGTTTGAACTGGGAGCGGTGATTGGCACGGTCGATGCGGCTTGGATACGGAATCTTTGCTAACAGAAGCCTAGCTCACACCCGAAGACTCGCTCTTTGTCAGGCTGCTGAGAGAGCGAATCGTGCAGTCTCATGCGAGTATCGGTAATTCGGTCTGTGCCGATTGGGAGGGGAAGCAAGCGAACAAGCGAAAACTCCTTGTGTTTCCGTAGTTGCAGATGAACTTCTTGATCCCAAACTTTCCTGAACCCTCCGCGTCTGCTTAGCCACCCGTATTTCTCGGGCGGAAGCAGGCCGTTTTTCACAGTCGATTCACTTTCGTCTCCTTGAGCGTTTTTATGCAGTCGTCGGTGCCGGACTTTTTGATCAGCGCTTACAACTGGACGGTTGGTCCGATCCGTACCGTCAAAGTTCGGCAGTTGAAATCTCAGGGGAAGCTTCCGGTCGGGATCTTGTTTTACCACCGCGTTGCTGACGAGCATCTGAATGGTTGGACGATCACGAAGCAGGGGTTTCGTGAACATCTTGACTGGCTCCAAGCAAATTTCGAATTGGTCAGCTTGACCGAGTGCCAGCGGCGAATTGCAAGCGGATTCAATGATCGTCCCACAGTGGCGATCACCTTTGATGATGGCTACGCGGAGAACAGCGAGTATGCGTTGCCGTTGCTGCTGGAGCGGCGAATTCCGTTTTCCTATTTCGTGACGGTCGGCCACGTGTTAGAGCAGCGACCATTTGAGCACGATTGCCGACTGAATCAGCCGTTGCCCGTCGATTCGATTGAGACGATCCGCGCGCTTTCGAATATTGGAGTCGATATTGGTTGTCACACATCAACTCATGCCGATTGTGGGGCATTGAGCGAAGTTCAACTCGTTCGTGAAATTGTCGATTCGGGCAAACAGCTTGAGGACTTGATTGGCCGCCCTGTCCAGCATTTCGCTTTTCCCATTGGACAACCGCAGAATCTGAGTCGTCGCAGTTTTGAACTCTGTCGGGAGTATGGTTACAAAGCTGCTTGCTCGGCTTACGGCGGGATGAACGCAATTGGCGATGACACTTTTCATTTGCAGCGGATGCATGGCGACCCAAGTCTGGCGCGGATTTGCAACTGGTTGTCGTACAGCGGAAGCCAGATGAACAAAGTCCGATATCAATACACCGACTGATGAACAAACCGCTGCTGAAATCCGAGGTCGGAATTGACCGCCCGCTGAACACGATGTTCGTCTTGACCAGCCTACCGGTTGGGGGCGCGGAAACGCTGCTGCATAATCTGGTGCGGACTTTGGATCGGCGGCGGATTCGGCCGCTGGTTTGCTGCTTGAAGGAAGCGGGTGAGTTGGGCGAGCAAATGTCGGTCGAAGTACCGCTGTACAGCCGACTGCTGCGGGGCAAGTACGATGCGTTTGTGCTGCAGCGTCTGGCCAAATTGTTTCGTCGCGAGTCGGTTGACGCCGTGGTGACAGTCGGGGCGGGCGACAAAATGTTTTGGGGGAGACTGGCCGCTCGGTTGGCTCGCGTCCCGGTGGTGCTTTCGGCGCTGCACTCGACCGGCTGGCCGGATGGCGTGGGGCGGATGAATCGCTGGCTCACGCCGCTGACAGACGGCTTCATCGCCGTGGCTCGGCCACATGGAAAATTTCTGGTTGAGTTCGAGAAGTTTCCCGAGCAGAAAGTCTTTGTGATTCCCAACGGGATCGACACGGAGCGATTTCGGCCGAGTGCGGTTGCGCGAGCCGAGTGGCGTCAGAGGTGGGAAATCGAGGAGTCTGCGCCGGTTGTCGGCATCGTCGCTGCACTGCGGCCCGAGAAGAATCATTTGCGGTTTCTGCGAATTGCCCGCAACGTCCACGAACAACTTCCTACGGCCCGCTTCACCATCACGGGAGACGAGCCTGAGCAACCGCAAATTGACGCAGCCGCCCGTGAGTTCGTAATCCACGACGTGCTTCGGATGCTTGG
>JBJTQD010000406.1:0-3063 GCA_046075445.1 Planctomycetota bacterium | reverse complement strand
CTTTTGGCTCAGCCGACAGGCGATTCTTAGTTTAGCCCGTAGCCGCTAGGCGAGGCGAAGTAAAAGTGGGCTCTTCAAACCAAAGGCGAACCTTCACTTCCGGCGGGGTCGGGAGACCCGCGCCCAGCGCCAGGCCTGTGGGGTGTTTCTCGGACTGCTAGTGATGACTCAAAGTTCGCCTTGGACGCCGAGTTGATGGAAATAGTGTTCGGTGCTGGCTTGATGTTCGAGCAGCCAATCGATTGTGGGCTCGTTGTCGATGGCCTTCTTGATGACTTTGACCGTGGCTTCGCGATGGACTTTGAAGAGCTCTTGGTGGTTGATCTCCTTGAGATCGATCACGCACGGGTCGAGCCAAACGGAGTAGATGATCCCGAGGTGCGTGGCCCAGTTGCGATCGATAATACCTTGGCGGACGGCGTCGAGAACGCCGTTGGCAATTCCGGCTTGGACTGAACCCATCAAGATATTTGTGTAGCGGCTGCTGCTGACGGTTACTTTGCTGACCATCAGCGTTGCCGGTTTGACTTGCACGTCGCTGTTAAGAATTGCAAAGACCCGGGTATGGCCTTTGACTTGGTCGCCGAGGAGCGTTGCCATGGCCGTACCGACTGGGCCGTCGAGTTCGCCGATGACGATTTCTGGTTCGGCGCAGAGGTAGGCTTCACCACCTTCGACCAAAGCCTCACCTGTTCGCAGTCCGATTCGACTCATGACTCAATCCCTTTTCGTTGTGGAAGAAGCGACTTGCTTGTGTGTTAAGGATAACCGATTGCGCGCGGTGGCTGAAGAAGGGACGCTGAGGGTGGGAGGTGGAAAGAAATGGTGGCGGGGGGCATTTAGCTGGTGGCCACCACTTGTAGCTGGCTAGTCATGGCTCCGCCGAAGCGAGGTCGGTGGTGGTCTAGGAGTGATTCTTTTTAAAGAGCTAGGATGGGGCGATGCAGTGGTGGAGCGGATACAATGGGGGGTGATGATTGAGGATGGAACTAGAGGGCTGCGGGTGATGAGGGATGAGTTGGTGAGAAAAGCTTCGTTTAGGAGATTGCTTGCGCTGGTGGTGTTGGTGGGCTGCTGTGGGATGGCGGCGGGTCAGGAGCAAGCGGGGCAGGCGATTTCTTACACGCGAAACATTCGTCCGATTCTGGCGACGAATTGTTTTCCCTGTCACGGACCCGACGAGAACACGCGCGAAGCCGACTTGAGGCTTGATACGGCGGAGGGGGCGACGGCTGATTTGGGAGGTCATCAGGCAATCGCGCCGGGGAAGCCGGATGAAAGCGAGATCCTGGTGCGGATTTTGGAGACGGACCCGGACATCAAGATGCCGCCGCCGGAGTCGCACAAGACGCTGAAGCCGGAACAAATTGGGCTGCTGCGGAACTGGATTGCTCAAGGTGCCAAGTACGAGCAGCACTGGGCCTTCGTACCGGCGAGGCGGCCACGTGTGCCGGAGTTGCCCAGCGAACTGGCTGGATGGAGTGATCATCCGGTCGATCGATTCATTGCGGAGCGGCTGAAGCAGGTTGGGCTCGCTCCGGCAGCGCCTGCCGCGCCGGAGCAGTTGGTACGTCGGCTCTATCTTGATTTGATTGGTTTGCCGCCTACGGTTGAGGAAGCGAAACAGTGGACGGCTCGACTCCAGACGCCGCCAATTGATAGCGGGACCGTCAATGCGGCTGCTTATGGGGAGCTCGTCGACCAACTACTCGCCTCGCCGCGTTATGGAGAGCATTGGGCGCGACGGTGGCTCGATCTGGCTCGCTACGCCGACACGAACGGCTATGAGAAAGACCGCCCGCGTGACATTTGGCCTTATCGCGATTGGGTGATTCGCGCGCTCAATCAAGACATGCCGTTTGGAAGATTTACCCAAGCTCAATTGGCGGGGGACTTGTTGTCAGACGGCGACCGCGAATCAGTAATGGCGACCGGCTTTCATCGCAACACGATGCTGAATGAAGAGGGAGGGATCGATCCGCTTGAGTATCGATACTACGCGCTGAATGATCGCGTCGCGACGACGGGTACGACATGGTTGGGATTGACGTTGGGCTGTGCTCAATGCCACACGCATAAGTACGACCCGATCACGCATACGGATTACTATCGGGTGTTTGCGATTTTGAATAACACGGAAGAGCCCGACTTGGAGTTACCGAGTGAAGGGCAATTGGCGGAAGAGTCGAAGCGGTTGGCTGAGGCGGAGCAGCTGCGGCAGCGACTTGCCGAATCGTGGCCGGTGGAGCCGGGTGAGAATGAAGCGTCGCGGCGCGAGGCAGCGATCGCGGGGGCGTTTAAAGTTTGGCTGGAACAACAGCGACAAGCATTTCCCAACTGGCGAACCGCTAGTCCAGCGTCGGTTAGTGCGCCGCGTTTGAATTTCGTGGTCGAGCCGGACGATGCGGTGTTTGTTGTCGGTGACATTACGAAGGATGACACTTACACGTTGCGGTTTGACCGAGTGCCGGCGGGGACGACTACCGTGCGGTTGGAGGTCCTTCCCGACGAGCGATTGCCGGCGCGGGGGCCGGGGCTGGCTTACTTTGAAGGCCCCAAGGGTGATTTTTTTCTGGGTGAGTTTCAACTTTTCGCAGCGAAGGGCGACGAGCGCACTCCCCTCCCCTTTCGCCGCTCGGATCAAACCTACGCGAACGATAATTTCGGCGGGTCGAATTCTTCGGCTCAGTTAGCACTCGACGGGAATCCCGAGACGGGTTGGTCTTGTGCGGGGCGGTTTGGAGAGCGGAACGCGGCGCTGTTTCAGTTGGAGAGTCCGCTGGCGGACGCGACGGACTGCGTGCTCACATTGCGATTTGGTCGCCACTATCCCTGTTCGCTGGGCAAGTTTCGAATTTCGTTTTCGTCGGCTGCCGGGGATGTCCCGGTGACGCTCCTGCCTGAAGCGGTGGAGAGGTTACTGGGTCGTAGCGGGGGGCAATGGACGGCTGAGGAACTGGCGAGCTTGCGCGAGGAGTTCTTGATGCAGGCGGCGGAGGTGAAAGCCCAGTCCGATCGGATCCGCGAGTTAAAGAAGAGGCCGGGTTACCAGAGGACGCTGGT
>JBJTQD010000405.1:0-2934 GCA_046075445.1 Planctomycetota bacterium | reverse complement strand
TGCGGGGCAACCGCAACTCGCTCGCCCCCACTCCCCTCCAGCAAAACAATTTCCGTATGCCGTCGCAGAAACTCCAGGTCGCGATCAAAACCAATAGTTCCCACTACTCGTCCTCTCTACTTCGGATTTTGAACTAAAACTCTAGTCTGCTTGAACAGCCCAAACCCAAGAGAAGGCAAGTCTTGGCGACGAAACTAAGACTTCAAAAATCTCTTCGAGCCAACTATCGTCCGCAACCTAAAGCCCGTTTTCCTGTTCGGGCTGGGCGACGATCGAAACTTCACCCCGACTGTCGTACTCAATCGTGATCAAATTCGCTCGGCAACAAACCGGACAATCCTCGACGTACTGTTGACAGGTCCCCTCACACGGGTCCAGAGGGATCACAATCTCCTCGCCACAGGCATCGCAGAGATAGGAAGCTTCGTTGCACGCTGGCAGCGATCGCAATCGCCCCTCTTCCTGCATCGCCTCAAGCGCTGCCTCGTCCAACCAGGGCGGAGTTTGGCCCGATCCCAATAACTCAGCTGCCCAAGTCATCACCGCCAGCGAAGACTCGTCCGCCAAGCGATGGTCGCTGCCAACTTCCAGCAGCGCGTCCTCCGGCAATCCGCTCGCGACCAGCAATTCGCTCGAATCCGCAAACGGAATCACCTCATCCGCTCGCGAATGCAGAATCACCGCGTTCGGCTTGAGCGTCTTCGCCGTTCCCCAGTTCTTCCAAGCCGGACAGAGCAACACCAGCGGCGTGTGGCCCGACTTCAGGTTCAAGGCTATCGCTCCGCCACGAGAAGAGCCCACGATCACGTCCGGACGATTGCGATCGTAATTGGCCTGGGCTACCGCTAATGCTTGCTCGAAATGGTCGTCGTCGAGGGCCGGATTGATCACCGTATGCCCCCGCTGAATCAAATGCGTTGGCTTCACACCGCCCGGCACCGAATGCCACCCATGCAGGAACAGAATTTTCAGTGGCATAGGCGATTAACGTTCCAGTTAGTTTTCACAGCTAGCAAGACTCCTCAGCAATCTGCAAGCATTTTTAAAGTTTTAGGTAAAACGAACAAGCTGGGAGCGCTGGGACAGGGAAGTGGCCGAGAGAGATGGGGAATCAACTGCAAAGAAGGAAGATGACGAAAAACAAGCAATGCACGGCTGCAGCCAACACCTCGCGCCTCAGGCACCCCCTAAATGACTCCGCATCGCGCTCCTCTGCACAACCTATTACCGGCGTTTGGCGGATGGTATCAAGCCTTCCTCATCGGTTCGCTGACTGTTTGCGCCCTACCCCTAGCAGCCCAAGACCTGCCCACCTCGGCACCGCGAACTCGGCTGGCCAAACAACTTGAATTTCAGCAGCAATCGGAAGTCCTCTCAGAGAAAATTCCCTCGGCTACCGTCGTCGACTCCAGTTCCTCGTTCGCGCGGGTCATCCTTAGCCCTGCCCAAGCCCCGAAGCCATAAGCCCCTCCTCAAGCCACCATTGACTCGCCCTCCGTCGCCCCGGCAACTCCCCCTCAACCCGCACTCGCCGCCCCGTTTGAGCCACTCCCCAGCGAGCCGCTCAGCTCAACCGCGTTGACTCTGGCTCAACTGGAATCGCTCGCCTTCGCCAACAATCCATCGATCAGTCGCGCCGCCGCTCGCGTCGAGGCAACCCGCGGCAACCACCTCCAAGTCGGGCTTCGTCCCAACCCCATCGTTGGTTACGAAGGCCAACAACTTGGCAGCGGCGGACTGGCCGAGCAACAAGGAATCGGTGTCGGCCAAGAGATTGTTCGCGGCGGAAAGCTTCAGCTCAACCGCGCCGTCGCCTCGCAAGAAGTCCTGCGAGCCGAACAGGAACTGTCGATCGAACAGTTGAAGGTACAAACCGACGTTCGAATCGCTTTTTACAACGTCCTGCTCGCACACGAACGACTTGCGCTGGCTAACAAACTGGTTGAACTGAGTCGACAAGGCTCCACTGCGGTCGAAACGTTGCTGCGGATCAAGGAGGCGAATCGCGCCGACGTTCTCCAAGCGCAACTCGAAGTCGAGAACGCAGGGATCGTTTTGCAGGCAGCGGAAAATCGCCTGCAAGCCGCTTGGAACGAACTCTGCGCAGTCGTTGGCGATCGAAATCTAAGCCAATCCGACTTGGAAGGCGATGCGTTTGCCCCGCCTCAGGAATTCGTCTGGGAACAGATCCTCGATACCCTTCGCGGAGCCAGCCCCGAGGTCGCCGCTGCCCTGGCCGAAGTCTGCCGCGCGCGATTTGCCGTCGAGCGCGCACTTGTCGAACCAATCCCGAACGTCACGATTCAGGGATTAGTCAACGTGATCGACAACGGGATCGGTGGCCAGCCTGACGGTGGACTCGCGGTTTCTATCCCACTACCGGTCAACAACCGCAACCAAGGCGCCATCCGACAGACGCGGAATGAGCTGATCGCCGCCGAGCGAGCTGTCGAACGCTTGGAACTCGATCTGAAAAACAGACTGGCAACCGTTTACGAGCGATACTCAAACGCCAAGTTCCAAGTTGAACGCTATCGGGCAAGGATTCTTCCAGCAGCCAACGAATCGCTCGAAGTCTCCCGCAAACTTAATCAAGCTGGTGAGTCGAATTACCTCGCACTGCTGACCGCGCAGCGATCTTATTTCCAAGTCAACCTCAGCTACCTCGAATCGGTTCTGGCCCTGCGAACCTCCGAAAGCGAAATCGACGGCTACCTTCTCAGCGGCAGCCTCTCTGGTAAGTAGCCAAACACCAACTGCCATCTGGCCTATTCAACAGGCCTCGCGGGCTGCGATCCCCGCACAAAAGCCCCTCTCACTCCCCCGGCAACTCGACCAAAATCCTCGCTGCAAAGATCAAACTCGGGTCTCCCCGCCGCGCCAGGGTCTCACCCTGCACGATCGCCGTCCGCGAAACCTTGCCTGAGAAAACTT
>JBJTQD010000404.1:0-2366 GCA_046075445.1 Planctomycetota bacterium | reverse complement strand
ACTGGAGGAACTCACGCGACGGGGCTTTATTCGGCCGAAGCTGAAAGAAATAAGCGGGCCGGGGCGTCCGCCCTCGCCAGCCTACGAAGTAAACCCGAAACTTCTTGACGGCATGGAACCTGAAAAGCGCTCCTGCAATTCCCGCAATTCAGTTGCCGGGCCGATCTGGGAAGAAATTCTGACGAACCGCGATGCGAGCGAAGCCGAAAAGCGCTCCTGCAATTCCCGAAATTCGGTGGCTGATCCCGAGCAGGGGAATTTCAGGAATATTGGGAGCGCTTTTGAAGGAACGGAAATTACAGCGGCTCACGGACTGAGCAGTGAGCAAAGTGACTCACTCGCCCAAAGCGAACTCACGAAAGACTTGCAGTCGTCCGAGCCAAGGGACCGCTGGGAGGAAGATGAGGCGCTCGCATTACTGCGGCAGTCGTCGGAAGACGAGTCAGATCCAGAGATACTTGAAGATAAAGCGAGCCAAAACTCCCAAGTCCCAACACCAGTTTGCCGATGCGGCTCCACAACATGGCGAGACGTGGTTTTGGAGCATCCTCCGCACAACGGAACCTCGGTTCGCAGGGACTGCGCACGCTGTGATCGGTTTCTCGAATTTGTCACTTGGTATGGCGAACCGGTGAGCAAGCCTAACGCCACAGTTTGAAATGATTGGAATTTTGGACTGAGGTTCCTCGCTTAAACTCCAAGCAGAATTTACGATGCGGATTGGGCATGACGCTTCATCGCGTCAGTGGCTCCAGCAAGCAGAGTTCAGCGAAGTTTACTTGGTCTCCATAACGAATGGGCAAGTGATACCAGTAGCCGGAAGTTTTGAAGAAGCTCGCTACGGCAATCGCATGTTGCTGTGATTCGGTAACTTCACGAGAACAAGACTAGCAAGGAAAATTTAACCATGGCCAGTATTGCACGCGACCAAAACGGCTGCCGTCGAATTCTTTTCGTCGCCCCCGACGGCAAGCGGCCGACCATTCGGCTGGGTAAAGTCTCTCAGCGAACGGCGGAAGGCATTCGGTACCGGGTCGAGCAACTGCTCGAAGCACTTCAGTTCAATCGCCCCCTGGACGCCGAACTGGCGGCATGGGTGAAGGACTTGAAGCGTCCGCTCCTGCAGAAACTCGCCCGCGTCGGCTTAGTTGTGGACCCAGAAGCGGGAACCGAATCGGCCGTGACGCTGGGGGAGCATTTGGCAAACTACTTTGCCAAGCGAGCTGATGTGAAGCCGAGCACGCTGTCGCACTGGAGCCAGACCAAGCGACTCTTGCTGGCATACTTTGGTGAGAAGCGGTCACTGCCGAGTATCACTGCGGGTGATGCGAAGGACTGGGAACGCTGGCTGCGGACCTCTGAGGCCCGAGAGCACCGTTACGGAGAGGCTAAGGCAGACGAAGGGCTGGCGGTTAATACAGCGAGGAAACGCGTCAGCAACGCGAAGCAGTTCTTTCAGGACGCTGTAAGCCGTGATTTACTGGCGAAGAACCCATTTGCCGGTCTGAAGGGATCGGTCGGCAGCAACCGCGAGCGGGACTATTTTCTGACCCGCGAGGATGCAGCCAAGATTACCGAGGCCTGCCCCGACCACGAATGGCGGCTGATCTTTGCCCTCAGTCGCTACGGCGGACTGCGCTGTCCCTCAGAGCACCTGGCATTGCGCTGGGGCGATATTGACTGGAAGCGGGAGACGATGCTGGTGCGCAGTCCCAAGACAGAACACCACGAGGGTAAGGGCTCGAGGATTGTTCCGATTTTCCCGGAGCTGCGAGCTGCGTTGGATGAGGCCTGGGAACGAGCAGAACCAAAGGCTGAGCACGTCATCACCCGATACCGCGATGCGAATCAGAACTTGCGCACGACCTTTGAGAAGATCATTCAGCGGGCTGGCCTGAAACCGTGGCCCAAGTTGTTTCAAAACCTACGGGCGAGCCGAGCGACCGAACTGGCGAACGAGTTCCCGGCACACGTTGCGGCGGCTTGGCTGGGTCACAGCACGATCATTGCCAACAAACATTACTGGCAAGTGACGGACGCCGACATCGCGCGAGCGATAAAGCCGGTTGAAGCGACGGCTGAAGAAGCCTCTGACAAGGCGGCGCAAAAAGCGGCGCATAAAGCGGCGCACAAAGCGGCGCAGCAGGTGCACGCGGGGGGTAGTAAGGAGTCGCACGCGAAACCACCTGCGCATAAAAAAGCCCCAGTTTTGCTGGGTTCTGCGCTTTCACGCGAGACCGTGCAAAACTGGGGCATGGGCGATGAGGGACTCGAACCCCCGACATTTTGCTTGTAAGGCACCTGAAATTATTGCCCCGATTTCCGGCTTTTAGTCGCGAATTTCCACACTTTAGCGACTTCAGCTG
>JBJTQD010000403.1:0-9190 GCA_046075445.1 Planctomycetota bacterium | reverse complement strand
CGAGCACCTCGCCGTCGCGGGTAAAGCCGATCACGCTGGGGGTCGTTCGTTCGCCTTCTTGGTTAGCGATCACGGTCGGTTCGCTACCTTCCATGATTGCGACAACGGAGTTGGTGGTACCGAGGTCGATACCGATGATTTTTTCGCCTTGAGCCATAGTTGTTTCTCCTACTTCCTCGGGCCGGATTGTCTTGGGTTTGAATGTGTCTTCGTTTTCGACGTGTCTTGGATTTGGGTTCAATTCGGGCAGGCGCCCGCCGCTTGGCCCGAGTTTCGTCTTTTTGGTTTCGCTTTTCCCGCGTGACGAATCGACAGACCACGCGTTGGCGGGGGAAGAATTGCAAAGCCCATGCCAGAACGGGGGAATCTTCAAAAAGCGGGCTTTTTAGGGGATTCGAACGCGGATTCGAGCGAAACGGAGCAGGGGAGTGCCATTTTGACAGGAGGATTCTCGTCAGCCGGCTTCGCGCCAGCCGCCGGTTCGGAACTGATCGTGCGGCTGAATTAAAAACCGGACGACGTCCAGTTTCAGTGGGATTCTCTTCAGCCGGCTTCGCGCTAGCCGCCGGTTCGGAAGTGATCGTGCGGCTGGAACCCTGACGCCCTTAATTAGCACGTCCCCTGAGAGAGCGGCTAAACCCAACCGCGCTGCAAACCGGCGGCTGGCGCGGAGCCGGCTGATTTTCGATCGCTGCAAACCGGCGGCTGACTAAGAAACTCGACCTGGTCCAGTTTCGCGGGATTGGCGCCAGAAGCCTTGGCTGCGTGAGAATATCTGGTCCCATTTTCGCTCCAGCACTTTCGGGGCTTCGGACAAGGACGTGACTTGCCAATGCTCTTGTCCGACGATCTCAACCAGCCCCAGCTTGATCAGTTTTCCCAGCGCATCGTGCACGTCAAATCTCAAACTTCGGCCGAGCGAATCTTTCAGAAAGGCTTCGACTCGCTCCCGCAACTCCAATTCACTCAATGGCCCGCGGCTCGCTCCCAAAAAGAACATCGAGTAGGCCAGCAACGTCTCGCAGAGTTCCTGCTCTTCGGCTTCATTAAAGACTCGATAAATCACCCCGGAGTTATTGTCGAGATTTTTTAAGTAGAGGTTTCTGGTCAGCCCAAGCTGGTACTTGTTCTTGGTCCCGAGGTAGCTGAGGAACGACCGCACGAGATAGCCGGTCAGCACTGCGATCAGCACCAGCCATTGCCAGATTGCAACGATCGTGATCAGAGTTACCGCAAGTGCTCCTTGGACAATCTTGTAGATCAAGAGGGCGGCGCCGGAGAGGGTTGGTAACAGGATCTTGCCTCGGTCGAAGAGACTGAAGCGAACCTGAGATCCTGGAAGCAAAACTTCGAGTTCCGATTCCGGAATGTTCTTGAAAACCTTGAGATAAAGGACATCTGTTTTCAAAGAGGGATCGAGCCGCTTGCTCGGCTTGAGCCGAAAGGCCATGACCAGCCGCTGGAACTCAGGGAACTCAACCGTTTCTTCCCGGTAAAAGCGATACCAAAGCCGCCGCGAGAGTTTGACGCGACGATAACCGCGGGCAAAGACGAGCAAGCGATCGAAAATACTAAAATCAATATCCAAGCGAACGTTCCACTCGCCACCGACTTCGATCGCTTCTTTCAGCGCATCCTCGGTCAAATTCTCGTAGTGTGCGGCTTGAAGCAGGCTGGTGAGTCGAGCCAATACGGCCTCGACGTTTTGGTCTCTTTCCTCAGGGCGATCCGGGGTCAGATCGATCGCCTCGCCATCCGGGTCGAGCGGTGAGTAGAGATCCTCAAGTTCAATCAGAGCGGCAACGTGCTGGACATGAAAGACCGCAACCAGCTTTTGACACAGCAGTTTGTACTGCTCACGCTCGGGGTCGCTCAGCTGTAAGTCGGCAATCAGCCGCCCGATCAAATCGCTGTGCCGCAGTGGAATGAACAGGTCGGCTTCGTCTTCCAGCGAGTTCATACGGACCGGCCCCTGTAACGAAGGCGCGACACCTTCAACTGAATAAGCCAAACCTCACGACACAAAAAAACCGAGCCCTTCTGGACTCGGCTATTTTATATGCTCTGAAGGTTCAGCACGACGATCCTGAATCGTCATGGACCAACTTGTTCGCGAATACGGTTGACTGAAGTCGAGTCGAGCGAACCGATTCAATGAGAGGAAGCGAGTTCTTCCAGACCGAGTTCGCTGGACTTTCCGGCTGGCAAGCCGCTCGAATCGAGCAAAGCTAAAGCCGGTTTTCGTGACGGAGCCTACCGAGCAAGTTGGAGCGAGTTGTTTAGGAAACTGCTCTGCTGCCGAGACCGTCCGCTAGGGATGAACTAGACCTCTTCCTTCGACGGCACAACCACGCGGCTGTTGTAGTAGCCGCAGCGGGGGCAAACGACGTGAGTCGGAACTGAGGCGCTGCATTTGCGGCAAACCGTCAAGTTCTTGGGGGTCAAGCGATCGTGGGAACGACGCTTGCCTGTGCGGGAATTGGATTGTTTTCGTTTGGGTACAGCCATGACAGCCTCAGCCAACTTCTCGGTCTTGTTGGAATCCGCCAACCAACAAAGGGGGCGGGGATTCAACTGGTTTTCGGTTTCGGAAAGGCAAGATATTAGCCAAAAGGCGGCTTTTTTCCAAGGGGTCGCGGAGAAACAGCGGGAATTCGGGCGGGAAACTGGGAAAAGGAGGGCGGGGAGCAAGTGGGAATCGGGAATTGGGAATGCGGAATTAGTCGCCTGGGATTGGATGATTCCTGATTGGCTCGTGGGACTTTGGGCGGCGGGCCGTCGGAGGGGAAAAAACGCGTGGGTGCGGTCCGCACTTGCGCTTTCGGCGGGGTCGGGAGACCCGCGCCGAGCGCGTGTTGAGGTGCGAAAACAGCCGAGGTTCAATCCGTACGTGCGCTTTCGGCGGGGTCGGGAGACCCGCGCCGAGCGCGGCCCCACACGTGTTGCGGCCCCACGCGTGTTGAGTCACTGCGCGCGTGTTGAGGCCCTAGTGCGAGTCGAGCGTCCTATTCCGTGTTCCGCACTTTCACTTTCGCCCGCTAGCATCGCCCCGCCTCCTATCCTTCGCAGATTGCCGCGACGGGAAAACAAAAAATAAATTTTACCGATTAGGCAAAGTTTGCAGCCTAGACGGTCGATAGACCAATTAACGAGAAATTCCCGAGCAGCCTGCGCCTTCAGGTCGCTCGGAATTCCTCTGGGGGGTTCGATAAGCGGTGTGCTGCGACACTGCCAAAAGAAGAGCTGGCTTGCTGCGAGCCTGCGCTTATTTCGAACGTCAGCACGGATATTTAGTCCAATGAGCTGCCCCTTTCGTCCTCGACTCGGTTTAATGCTGGTCGCATGCCTGATTGCGACTGGTTGTACTCCGAGTCAACCGCTTTATCTTCGCGACAACGGAAGTCTGT
The DNA here is from genome assembly GCA_046075445.1 of Planctomycetota bacterium. Lineage (GTDB taxonomy): Bacteria > Planctomycetota > Planctomycetia > Pirellulales > Pirellulaceae > BJ22. Next base: position 5,783 of record JBJTQD010000403.1, on the reverse strand, counting down.
CGCACTATCTCGAACAAGCCACCCAGGTCGAGTACCCGGACGTGGAATCGTCGCGACTTGAGGAAGTGACTCAAGTTAAGCCGCCGGTCACGGTCCTCGACCCTGATTTTGAGTCGTTCTACGACCTGACGCTCGAAGAATGCGTCTCGATCGCCTTGCAAAACAGCAAGGTCATCCGCGGCTACGGTACGCCTACGCTCCAGGGCAACCGCGTCTCTCCCGGGATTGATACTTTGACGACTGGCGCTCAAGGCGTCGGCACTTTCTACAGCGTCGCGATTCGCGAAACCGAACCAGGCTTTCTGAATATCCCCGGCAATCTGGCTCAGCCAAGCCAAATCACCACCAACACGGGGCTGGACGGCAATCAAGGCGTCGAATCGGCTCTCGCTGAATTCGACGCTCAAGTCTCCTCGAATCTCTTCTGGGCCAAATCGGACGAGCCACGTAACAACACGCCGAACAATCCGATCAATCCGCTCGTCTTCGACCAAGACCAATTCACTTGGCAAAGCCAGATCGCCAAGAAGACGGCTGAGGGAACTCAGTGGTTTGTCCGCAACACGAACCAATACACCCACAACAACATCCCACTCGTCTCCCAAGGCGGTTTCCAAGAGCTGCCCAGCTGGTGGCGAGCCAACGTTGAAGTCGAAGCTCGCCAGCCGCTGTTGCGTGGCCGCGGCGCGTTCATCAACCGCTTGCCGATCATCATCTCCCGAATCGGCACCGACCAGACAATCGCCAACTTGGAAGCCCAGCTGCAAAACATGGTGACCAACGTCGAAATCCGCTACTGGGACTTGCAGGCTGCTTATCGCAACCTCGAAGCCGCCAAGCAGGGTCGCGACGCCGCACTCAAGACTTGGCGCGTGATCAAGAATCAGTTCGACACTCCTCCGGCTGACGTCACGATTCAGCAATACGCCCAAGCCAGCGAGCAGTACTATTTCTTCGAGCAACAAGTGGTTGAAGCCTTCAATACGCTGCTGAGCGCAGAAAGTAATCTTCGCTGGTTGCTCGGCATCTCGCGTTCTGATGGACAAATCATCCGTCCGATTGACGACCCGGTGCTCGCTCCGATTGCCTTCGATTTCTATGCTTCGATCGACGAAGCGATGCTGCTGCGACCGGAACTCCGCCAGCAACGCTGGGAGTTGAAGAAACGGGAACTCTCTGTCGCTTATGCCAAGAACGGCCTGCTCCCCGAGGTTAACGCCACAGCCCTGTATCGCTTCCTCGGCCTAGGTGACCGCTTGGTAACCTACGACGATCCGCCTCCCTTCTTCCCGAACGACCGCAGCGGTGCTTACAACGAACTGTTCGAAGGTCGCTTCCAGGAATTACAGTTCGGGCTCGAAGCTCGTGCCAACGTCGGCTTCCGTCGCGAACTGGCTAACGTGCGAAACGCCCAGCTGAAGCTTGCTCAAGAGCACGCCCGGCTGGAAGAGACGGAACTCGATGTCAGCCGCGAATTGGGCGATGCCCTCCAAGCTGCCGCGGACAACTATCGCATCTTGCAGATCGCTTTCAATCGCTGGTCGTACACCACTCAAGAGCTGATGCACTTTGACCGCACGATTGAGGTCGGCGTGGAAACGATTGACACCGTGCTGGATGCTCAACGCCGAAACGCTCAAGCCGAAATCTCGTTCTACACGGCTCTCGCCGAGTACAACAAGGCAATCGCTCTGGTTCATCGCCGCAAGGGTACGATTCTCGCTTACAACGGAATCGAATTCTCGGAAGGCCCTTGGGCCGGCAAGGCTTACCAAGACGCCAGCGAGTTGGCTCGACGCCGAGCCGCCAGCCGCGAAGTGAATTACGGCTGGACTCGTCCAGGCGTAATCAGCCAAGGTCCAGTCGGTGCCGCGATGTCGGGAACCGTCGGCTGTGCGACCGGCGATTGCGGAGTCCCTTCAGACGTGACGCTCCCCGCGATTCCCAATTCGGCTATCCCCAACTCGGCACCGATTGATGAGGTCTCGCCCAGCTTGGAAGCTCCGGAGAACTCACTTCCGATACCAAGCGACCAAACCAATAGCCGCCCGTCAGCCAAACCGCTTAGCAGTGCGATTGTCCAAGTCGGTTACAGCGAGCCGCTGCGTGGAAACCAACCGCCGAAGGCTCCAGCAATGACCGAACCTGCCCGCGACGCAAATACGATGTCGCTCGAAGCGGCAGCCAACGCCCCTTCGCCCCAGATGAGTCAATTCAACTGGGAAAAATTCGGAGTGGCTGATCCGAACAAGGTCAAGCCAGGCGTTCGAGCCACCATCAAGACCGATGGCCAACAATAACGTCCTCGTCGCTCCCACCCGTTTCGCTTCACCACCCGCTTCGTCGCCTCAGTGTTTGAAAGACCAGTCATGATTGCTCGAATGCTTCGCGATTATCGAACCGCACTCGCTGGCCTGGTTGGCTTGACCGCATTGGGACTCGGCGGTTGCTCATCCTGCTGCGGCCCGTACGACTACCACTATCCTGCATTCCCGGGGATCGTGCAGCGGTCGGATCCGGTCTACGGACGAGTCGGATCGATTTTCTCCGACCCTTACAAAGCCGGCAGCGGACCGAGTGCCGATTCGAACTTAAAACCGGTCGTCCGCAAAGAAGACGCACAAGAAGATGATCTGGAAGATATCCCGGAGGCACTACCTGAGTCCGAGATGGAGAAGCCCGCCGAGCCGCCTCGAGAGCCGATGAACATCGACCGGGAAACCCGAACCGTCCGTCCACTTCGAAACGACTCTTCAACTCAATGGCGTTGATTCGCGATCAGGCAGCCGCGAAGAAACGCCCTTCAAGTCGCGCAGGTCAACCACCGCAGCCGGTTGGCCTGCGCGATTTTTTTGTTGGGAAGACGAAGAGGGGTAAACACTGAGACACAGGGGACGCAGAGGGGGAGGGGAGTTGGAAGAGGGAATTGGGAATTGGGAGTGCAGAGTGCAGAATGCGGCGTGAGGAGTGAGGAGTGCGCTGCCGCGCTCGGCGCGGGTCTCCCGACCCCGCCGAAAGCGCAAGTGCGGTTCGAACCAACTCTCCTCCGCTCCCATGAGTCCCATAAGTCCCAACAGTCCCACGAGTCCCAGACGTCCCTTCCCCACCTCACCACATTCCGTCCGCGCACAAAAAAACCGGAGTGACATCACGCCACTCCGGTCCGTTGTTCGAAATGTTCCGCCGAGCGATTAACGCTTGGAGAACTGAGTACCGCGGCGGGCACCACGCAAACCGTACTTCTTGCGTTCCTTCATGCGGGAGTCGCGAGTCAGGAAGCCATCATGTCGGAGCTTCGGGAAATGCTCGGCGTCCATCGCACAGAGGGCTCGAGCCAAACCCATTCGGCAGGCGCCAGATTGGCCAGCAGGACCGCCACCGGAAACGGTGATTGACAGGTCAATCTTGTTCGACAGCCCGACGACTTCCAACGTGTCAGTGATGTACGTCCGCTGGGTCATGACTGGGAAATAATCTTCGAAGGTGCGACCGTTGACGGTGACCTTGCCGGAACCTGGCTTGATCCGCACGCTCGCAACCGAGGTCTTGCGACGGCCTGTTCCCAAAAATTCGCCAGTCTTCGGGTCTTTCTTGCTGACAATCATTGCTTACTAAATTCCTTGAATGCCTGTGTGAATGTTTTCGCTTTCGATTCTCGACTCAGCCCAACCTTGCCTTGATTAAGCCAGCACTGCCTTGCGCCAGCCAACCCTGACTGACTTAGGCTTTAACCTCGCAGCATTCTTGCTGCGGCGAGGTTACTTCGAGGCCGCCTCAAACTTCATGGGTTGAGGATTTTGAGCCTGATGTGGGTGCGAGTCACCCTTGTAAATCTTCAGTTTGTCGAGCATGTCGACGCCCAGCTTGTTCTTTGGGAGCATCCGGCGGACGGCTTCCTTGAGAATCAATTCGGGAGCCCGATTCAAACGGTGTTCAGCCGTCTCGGTACGCAGGCCGGTGTAGCCCGTAAACCACGAGTAGGTCTTATTTGCCATCTTGCTGCCGGTGAAGTGAATCTTTTCGCAGTTCACAACAACGACAAAGTCCCCGGTGTCAACGTGGGGAGTGTATTTGGGCGTGTGCTTGCCCATCAGAACCGTGGCGATTTCGGAGGCAAGGCGTCCGACCACTGCGTCGGTTGCGTCTACCAACCACCACTGCTTTTCGATTTCGTTTGGTTTTGCCAAGAAAGATTTCGTACCAGCCACAAATCTGTTCCTTAAAAACGAAGCTCCGCTCGGGGCCCGACTGAATCCATCCGCCCAGAATGCTCGGAAATAGGAAAGCTCCTAAATCTAGCGATTTCCTCAGAGCACAGCAAGGGTCACCCCTCGATACACGCCCGAATTAACCCCGAAAGCAACTCGGGCAACGAGGGCTTTATGAGCTTTAAGGCGGTGGACTTTGGCACCAAAGTCGCCGATTCACAGGGTTTCAAACCTCCAGTGTATCGACCTTCGAGGGCTCGTTTATCAGGAAATTCCCGGATATCGCAGGGGAGCGGCCCTAGGTTGGGTGGTTGGTTTGGTCGGGTAGCCGGCCGATCATGGTTCGAATGAGCGGCCGAACCGAGTCTGGAGCGAGGCCCCGGCTGAGTGGAAGTTCGGCCACCACTCGAACTCGTGTTGTTGCGGTCTGCTCGACCTGATTTCAGCCGGCTAATCGGAATATCCCGCAAAGCTCCCGCTGGCGGCAAAAACTTTCAACCTGACTTGAATACTTGGGCAAAGATTACGGCGCAGCTGGACGATCCCTGCTGCTACACTCCGCCCCAACTAACAAGGACAGTCGTTGGGGGAGAACGGAGACATTTTTACCTTCCCGCATCCCAACGCGCCATCGGAGGGCCAGATGCTGACCGCAAGCGACCCGCTCCGATGTCCGACTCATCCTATCCACGCATCTGCGACCCGAATCAAACTGAAAAACTCACACCGGCTGGCGTTCCCGCCATCTGCCAACCGCTGACGGCTGCTTTCGAAGCAGCCACCGGCTGGGTTCTGGACTTCGAGGAATCTCGCTCCAGCTACCGTCGCCGCAAATCAGAGCGGTTGCCCGAGTCAGCGGCTAACGGTCGCCTCGAGATCACCGACCTTTCGGCTCAACTCCCGCCCGGTAAACCAGCCACCAGTCGCGAGCACTGCGACTCACTCGCTGCCGCAATCAATTCGCTTTACAACCAACTCCAGCAATATCGCGACGAACTGCGGCTCGCGCAGACCAACCTCGCGGTGCCCGGACGTTTGGCTCTCTCCGCCGATCGCACGGAAAAACTGAATCGTCTGCTGACTCAATTGCTGCAAACGGCTTGCTCCCAATTCGGTTACGAATCAGCCGCCATCATGGTCCTGGACGAACCGACTACGATGCTCGTTCAACGCGTCGGCTTTGGTCCGCACTACAATCACTCCAATGGCAACGGTCGACTTCTGGGCGAAAGCCGCGCCGACGTCGAAGCACTCTCGGGCGGCGTGGTCGTGCTGAACAAACGCAGCGAAGTCGTCAGCTGGCAAGCTCCGATCTCCAGCCGCGCGGCGGTCTGCATTCCGATCGCCTCGCTAGACAACTTGCACGGAACCCTTTGGCTGGCCGGCGAGACGAAACGCGAACTCACCGACAGCGACACCAACCTGCTAGAGATCATCGCGGGGCGAATTGCGGCTGAATTGGAAATGGCCGCACTGACGACTCACGCCGAAGCGGCCAGCCTCACCTCGGCCAGTCCAGACTCTCCTGCGCCCGCGACCGACGAAGAATCGGAATCCGAACAACTCGTCCAGCCG
>JBJTQD010000402.1:0-6362 GCA_046075445.1 Planctomycetota bacterium | reverse complement strand
CGCTCGACCAACCCCCGCGCCAAATCCAGCACCCGCCCAAGCTATCGCTCCGGCGCCGGCCGCTAAACCCGCGAGGAATACGTCTCCGGCAAGCGCACCTGCCACCAGCAGTGGTAGCGAAGCAAAAAAAAAAGCTGACCTAGCCGCATCGCAAACTACAACCAACACCGCTCCCCACTCCGTTCCCTCTGCGACCCCGGGTCCGGCTGCTTCCGGGAGTCGTTCCGCGGCTCAGATTAATCAGCTGCTCAGTGCCTCTGCGGGCGTAGAAGAACAAGTATTTTCCGGCGATAGCTCGGAACTCATTGCCGTTTTAGCTCAGAGTCGGGAGCCGGTCGCTGACGTGAAAACTTCTTCGGACACAGCAAAGCCGGTTGCGAGTGCCCCAAGTGCAAGTTCTCCTGCTGCAGCGGTGAAGACTTCTGAGCCGCCAGCAAGTGGAAGGCTCGTGCTCAATCCGGAGATCCTCTGGAGGCGGGCGCTTACCGAACTGGGCGACTTTACCGCTGACGTCGCCGCCGACTTTCGAAAAGTCGAATCGTTGCAGCCAGATACGCTGACCGTTACCTTGGGCGGCGATTACCAAGTCAATCTTTGCAATCGAGCCGAACGGCGGCAGCGGGTTGAGGACTGTCTCGAGCGAATTGCCGGGCGCAAAATTCGAATTGACTACGTCGCAGCGCCGGCGTCGCAGACAATTGAGCGGCGACCCGGGCCGGTGAATCGCAGGCAAGTCATCCGGCGGTTAGAGCAGCATCCGCTGGTAAAAAGCGTCATCGCGATGTTCGATGGCGAGGTCACCGACTTTGAACTGCCGCGAAACCTCGTCGATGGTCCCACATCGGACTCGGCTCCGCCTGAAAATCCTCGTGAGTGAGTCTTGACTGTTGCGGTCAAGTCTCCGAACGATTGAGGCGGAAGTTCGTTAAGGATTCTTTTTCATTACCCCTGAATGGGAGAGCTGAAGTGTTTAAAGGATTGGGAAACTTAGCCAACCTGATGATGAATGCCCGAAATCTTGGGGGCAAGATGGAGGAGGTTGCTAAGCGACTGCGCGAGGAGCGTGTCATTGGCACTGCTGGCGGACAGATGGTCACCGTTCATGCCAATGGACTTGGACAGGTCACTCAAGTGGTGATCGATCCGAATCTTGAGTGTCATAACGACCGCGAGCTGTTGCAGGATTTACTCCCAGCGGCGATCAACGAAGCGGTTGCCAAAGCAAAGCAGCTGCACATCGAAGCGATGAAAGAGATGACTGGCGGAGTGGACATTCCCGGGCTCGATCAGGCTTTGCAGCATTTCACCTAGTCGGTTGTTTGGAGCCCGCTTGCGGCTTTGCAGCGGACTGGTGACGAAATTTCTTTTGAGTGTACGGGTGAATAGAGATGGCCCAGCTGTCGCAAACTGTTATTGAACTAATTGAACAGTTGTCACGCTTGCCCGGGATCGGGCGGCGCTCGGCTGAGCGAATTGCTTATCATCTGCTGCGGGTCAACCAGACGGAAGCGTTAGCGCTGGCTGAAGCAATCCAGAATGTTCGCAAGAATGTCCAATATTGCCGCGAGTGTTTTCACTTAACCGAGCAGGCGGTCTGTGAGTTTTGTAGCGATCCGCGTCGTGACACGACGCAGATCTGTGTGGTTGAGCAGTCGCGCGATGTGTTGGCACTGGAAGCCTCCGGGCAGTATCGCGGGCTGTACCATGTACTCTTGGGTCGGATCTCTCCGCTGGAACGAGTTGGTCCGGATGATTTAACGATTGACCAACTGGTGCGTCGCGTTGCCAAAGGTGGCGTGAAAGAGGTCATCCTAGCGACCAACCCAACCGTAGAGGGTGATGGGACGGCGCTGCATATTTCAAACTTGCTTGGCAACTACGATGTTTCGATTACGAAGTTGGCTCGTGGGATTACATCGGGCAGTGTTCTCGAGCACACGAACAAAGAGATCTTGGCCGACGCTTTGGCAGCGCGGCGTCCGATTTAGGTTTGGGGACGAGAGTGGGAGCGCGATTTCTCGAGTCGCTGCAGACTCGGGGGAGGTTATTGGCAATCGCGTCCAACGGCCTCGGAAATGTTTTTCATCCGGTGCTGTTCGAGTTGGCCAAGAAGGTAGCGATTGACGTCTCGGGCGAGAGTTGGACCGCTGTAGATAAAGCCAGTGTAGGTTTGCACCAGAGCGGCACCCGCCGAAATCATGTTCCAAGCGTCTCGGCCGGAAAAGATTCCGCCAACGCCAATAATTGGAATCTGCCCCCGCAGACGCTCATAGAGGAAGCGGACGACCTCCAGGCTGCGCGACCGCAGCGGAGCGCCAGAGAGTCCACCGGCACCGATTTGCTCTATTCGACTAGCCGGCGTCTGCAGTCCGGAACGAGAAAGAGTCGTGTTCGTGGCGATTAAACCCGCGAGCTTGAGTTCGCGAGTCAGATCGACGATTTCTTCTAATTGCGAATCAGTTAGGTCAGGCGCTATTTTGAGCAGAATCGGTTTTGAGCGGCATTGCGATTGCGCGGCCAATTCCTGGTTGGCTGCGATCAAGGTCTGAAGTATTTGCGTCAGTGGGGCTCGGTCTTGCAGCGTGCGGAGTCCCGGCGTGTTAGGCGAGCTGACGTTGACGACAAAGTAATCGCCGTAGGGAAAGAGAAGGCGAAAACTGGCAAGGTAATCGTTTGCGGCTTCTTCCAAGGGGACGACCTTGGTCTTTCCAAGATTGATTCCCAGGACGTGGTGCGAACGAAATTGATGTAAGGGAGTTCTTGCCAGCCGCTGGCGAACCTTTTCGGCGCCGTCGTTGTTGAAGCCCATCCGATTGATTAACGCTTGGTCGGTAGGCAGGCGAAATAGGCGGGGAGTCGGATTTCCTGGCTGTTCCTGGCCCGTAACGGACCCGATTTCGATCGCCCCAAAGCCGAGCGCGCCCAGCGGGCGAATCCAGCGACCGTTCTTGTCGAAGCCGGCGGCCAAACCGATTGGGTTGGCGAAGTTTAATCCGAAGAGCGCTTGGGAGAGTCGAGGAGAAGTCTCCAGCAGCAGTTGTTCTAATAACCATTTCGAGCCCGGGAGACTTAATCCCAAGGCGAATGAGTTCATCGAGAAGTAGTGGGCTGATTCTGGCGGAAGTCGGAACAGCAACGGACGGGCGAGACTTTTCCAGAGCAGGCTGAGCATGGCCGCGCGAGGGTTAATGCCAATAAAAAAAGATGTGTGCCGAGGTCTCTGGTAAGTGAAAAACTCAGCGAGCCATTCTTCAATCGCCGTGACAAAACACTTCTTATTTGCCGTCGCCGTCTTTATCTTTCTCGGCAGGTGCTGGAGCAGTTTCTAGGGGTGGCGAGGCTGGCTCGCTTTCAGGCTTTTGACTAGGCGTTTCTGCTGCCTTGTTCTCACCCCCATCCGGTGCCGGTTTGGGCGCTGGGTCGCCACCGCCGGACTCGCTGTTTTCCGACTTGGGTTCAGCGGGCGAGTCGTTGCCGGTTTGTGGTTGCTCGGTAGGAGTTGATTCTTCCCGGGCAGAGCGTTCCTCTTCCAGTTCCTCAGTCGTGGGGAGGCCTTCTCCTTCGCCTTGAGCGGACCGCTCGTCGATCAGTTTCTGGAGAGGGAAATTCATCGGCCAAGGCGTGCCTGAAATTTTGAGGATGTCTTGGTACCCGGCCATTTCGCCGAGCAAAATGCTGGCCAAGTCGCCCTCACCCAACCGTGGGAATTTTTCGATGACTTTGGCCCAAGCCGCAAAGGAGTCGTTGAATACCGAGATGGCGCCTCGACGGAGGATTTTCTTCTCGCCGTTTTGCAGCATGTACTCGTCATCAAAAATCGACTTGCGACGTAGTTCGTTGGCGTCGAACAGTTTTTGATGTGCATCGAGAGCTTCGTCGGTCGACTCGGCCTCGTTTCGCACTACCCAGTAGGCATAGTTGGCGGTGCCTTGATTGCGGTCGATTGCCAAAAGCTGTTTCCGAGCGGTGATAACTTGATTCAACAAGTCGCGAGCTTCAGTCAACTTTTCAGGTGCAGTTTTCTCAATCCTTTGGAAAACGAGGACATCAACTTCCTCGCTGGAATTAGAGATTTGTTGCAGGAGGAATCTAGCCCGAACGTTTTCTTCGTCGGTGCGTTGTTCAGCGGGTTTGTCGAGCAAAGCCTTGTCTGCATCGTCCAGTCGATACTGCGATTTCACTTGGTTGACGAATTCAGTTCGGGCACCGGGAACCAGTTCGTCTAGTTGGTCGCGGAAGCGTTGGACTTTCTCGCTTGCTTCCGCCAAGCCGTTCAGGGTGATTTCAAGACCTTGTGAATTCCGCATAGGGCGGCGGCCGAAAGCTTCCCATTCCTCACGAGCCGAGTTCCAAATCTGCTGGACTTGCTCGTCGGAGCGGAATTCCTTTTGCAGAGACATTGCTTGGCTACGTTTCTGGGCCGGCTGTCGTGAGTAGAAGATGATGTCCGATGTGTAGGGCTGGCCGCTCATCTCGTCGACGAGTACTCGCGACTTTTCATACCAGTAGTAGGCCATCAGCCAGTGGTCATGACCGAACTGACGGGTGTCGTAATCGTCCGGGTCGATGAAAGAAGTCATCTCATCCTGGAATTCGCGGTCCTTGCGGAAGAGGCGACGATACTGGACCTTCTCGTCGGCATTGCCAATCTTCATTCCGGTGAACATGCCGAGATTGTCAGTGATTCGGTGGTCGGCGCGATTGTATCCAATACCGCCGGTGAGGAACTTGATGCCTTTTTTCACCCAGTGATAACGGGATTCAAAGTCATCGAATTCCATGGAGATGTTGTACGAAATGTTGTGAGCCTGAAATTCCCAGACCTTCACAAAATTTGGCTGGATCTTGATCAAAGCATTGAGCGTACTTTCGAGTTGGTCGTAATTTTCAACTCGTTTGTCTTCCATCGCCTGCAACCAAAGGAGGTTGACGGCCACACCGCGAAGACCGAGTGAGAGGAGTTTCATCGTCTCGCTGGTCGGATCGATTTCGGAAACCCGGGTTTGGGAAAGCCCGTAGGCATCACGGAGTTGCGCGAGTTTGCCGCCTTGAGACGATTGCCCCTTGTCGACGCTGACGGATGCAGGACGGGAAATCAGCGAAAGCGGAATCAACAGCGCCCCGATTAGGACGATGTAGATGACTTTGCGAATGAAGGATTTGGAATTCATGGCTTACTTTGCAATTTCCCGGGTTTTGAGGCAGAAGTAACCGAGGATCGATACCCAGAGGCAGAATCCAATGCTGATGCACAGGGCGACAGCCAAGCGATTGCTATCCACTGCATATCCATACGTCAAGTATTGCGAGAAGTTCAGTCGTTGGAAGTCTGGAGCTAAGTAGGTCAGGTAATAAAGCATGTTGACGAGGAGCGTATCGGCTTGTTCCATCAGCGTTCTTTGCAGTCCGGGTTCCAAGTCGATTTCCATGTTTTTCTGGGTGATCAACCGCCAAAAGGACTCGATCGGTCCACCACCCGACACATCGGGTTGAGCCAGATTTCTGACAAATCCGCTGATAAAGCCGAACAGAATCACGACGACTGAGAGAATCATCGCGACAGGAGCGCTGAGGAATGTACTGAACGCGACACCCATGGTGACGACGACCAGAAGTTGGCACCAGATTCCGAGGTAACCCTTGATGAAATTCCGCCAGTAGAGGTCGTCCGAGGCGCGGAAATAAATGTCGCCTTTGGCGAGGCCGAGGTATTGGTTGCGGTCCTCGCAGCGGAGGAGGAGTTTCAAGCGGTGTTTCTCGTCACCGGCGAAATCAGTGAAGAGATCGAATTCGCCTTCTTTCAGGATGGTCCCGTCAGGTGCGAATTGCTTGCCAACCAATTTTCGCGGAACGGGAATGGTCTGGACGTTGTACTCTTCAGTTTCGAAGAGCGAGACTTCCGATCGGAAAATCGGGGTGGTGTTCGGGTCCTCGGGGACGCTTTCAAACTGAATGCTGCCGATCACCCGTTTCTCGATGTTGGCTTTGTAGGTTCGGAAAACGCTGAGCGTCATTTCCACGACCAACTGCTCGGGGTTATCGAAGCGATTGGGGGTGATTCCTTCTAACGTCAATTCGGCTTTAGCCAAGGAATCGGGACGCACTAAGTTGCCACCGTCGACGTAGCCGCGGTAGGACCACTCCCGACCAACATTGATACCGCTCTGGTTCTTCGAGCCATCGCTATCAAAGAAGGAAAGGTTTTCAGCGTAGACGGGAACCCGGGCCCGAAAGTAACCAGCGGCGGGACCGAGCCGAATGCGGCTGACCGAACCATCGGCGTTTTTGTCGAGAGTGACTTGATGGGTGTGTCCGCTGGCTGGGTTGACGATCAGCCTTTCGTAAACCGTCTTGCCGTCGGG
>JBJTQD010000401.1:0-2500 GCA_046075445.1 Planctomycetota bacterium | reverse complement strand
AGACTCCCCAATATCATAATTAAAAAAAGATTGGCCTGCTGCACGGCTAATGGAGTTTCCATCCAGCCGTTCAGCAAGCCAATCTGCAGTTTCATTAGGCCCTTTGTTCAAAGACCCATTTCGTCGACGGAATTTACTTCCCGTCGTTCGGAATCAGAGCCGACCGGAACTCCTCTTCGGTCATATCTCCCTTGGCGAGTTTCTGGACCGAGCCATCGTATCGGGCCGCCAGCAATGTCTCGCCTTCAGCAAGATTCATGTACAGCTTGACCGCCTCGTCGACGCTCAAGTTTTTCGGGCTCAACCAAGGCTGACCCGCTTTGTACTGGAGCAACATGAACGTGCTCGACATTCCATCTGTTATTCCCGCTAGGCGTTGAACGGGGACCTCGGGTTGGATAAAAGCGATGTCGCTCATGCTGGTCGAATCCTTTCCGAAAACCGCCGGCATCTTGTCAGTGAAATCGCGATTGGCCGAGCTTTCCCAGCCCTCGGAGCGTTTCAATTGATCGTAGATTGGCGCTTCTTCGAGGTAAGGCAGAAGCCGGACTCGCCAGCTGAGTTGCGCTGAGGTCTCGTCCTTATCGCTTAAAAAAGGCATTTCGCGATAAGTTGATTCGTAGTTGTAGGCGGCCAAAGCGGCTTGTCTCATCCGATTCATGTCCTGCACTTCATTGGCTGCCTTTTGCGTCTGCTCAATTACTTCCTTGAGCATTTCGTTCATACCCGCAGGCCGAGGCACAACCATGGTCATCTCATTGCCCTCATTCTTGGGCTTAAGTGATGCAATCAGGGTGGAAACAACTTCAGCCGTTTTGGGCGAGTCTTCCTTCATCTGAGCGATCTGGGCTCCGGCAGCAAACTTAGCCATGTTCAGCAGTCCGTCAATCGTGCCGAAAATCTCCTTGGTTGCTTCTTCGTCTTTGCCGCGAATGCCGAGCACCATCATCTTCTCGTCCTCCATGTCGAGCGAAAGTTTTACGGCGTCGATCTTCATTGCGACTTCGATAAAGGGAGCAGCTTCCGGGGGAATCTGTCCCTGCATCATTTCGTTGAACTCATCCATCAAGTCGGCCGCCGCACCCATGTCGAGCGCCACGCGGACAGCATGCTTGGGAAGTGAGTTCAGCAGGTCAGCGACTGGCTTGGAGTTCAGGTCCTTGACTCCCTTTTTCAAGTAGCCCGACGTGCCGATTGCCATCGAGTCATCATCGAGCTTGGTGAACATCATGTTCGGTGTCTCACCCTCAAGGCGGAAACCTTTCATTCCGTCTACTTCGACCGCTTCGAAATTCTCTTCGATCTCGCTCCAAACGGTTGACATCTTGGCTGCATCGGCGAAGTCGACCTGAACCATAAAATCAAAAGGAATCGGCTCTTGCGGGCCCATCGTCATCAGGTCTTGTACGCTGCCCGGGAAGGAAAGCGATCCGGAAATCGACTGTGCCGCGGCGACGATCGCCTGCGGACCAGATCGAACCGACTCTTTTTCCCAGTCAGCCATCATCGGCCCCAGGAAAGAGCTTTTGACCTTTTCGATATCAGCGGAGAAGCTGAACGATGCGGGACGAACCGGATTCGCCGACTGAGCGACCGCGAGGTTGGTACCCAGAGCGAGGCAAAACAAACTAGACAGCAGAAAAAGCGTCGGTCGAAAGAAGTGAGCCATGCGGCACCCTTAGATGGAAGTGAAAGGTTAGGTGCTCGTATCTTAGAGCATCAATCAAAACGTCTCCAGCACCCAGCCGGGGAAGTCTCGGCGGGCATCCCCGGGGAAAAGTGGGCAATCCGCGGCTGTTCTCTTAGCCCTCTTGTCAGCCGGGTCTTCGCGCTGGCCCCCGGTTCGAAATTCTGATTCGCGACCAGTCGCCACCTTGCCCGCTGTCCCATTCTTCTTCTGCTGGGTCTGTTCGTTTCAATTACCCAGCCGAGCGGTCTCCTAAACAAAAAACCCAGCCTGATGAACGAATCAATTCGCCACCTGAGCTGGGTAATAATTTCAATGGCGGTTTTAACCCAAACCTTAGCCTTGGAAAAACTCGCCGTAGAGTTGGTCGTTGAAACCGACAACCAAGGTCTTGCCGTGCTTCAGGCTCGGAGCCCGAAGGTTGCCGGTCGGGCCGATGATCAGTTTGCTCAGCTCGGCATCACCGGGAGCGCCCTTCTTCATGTCGATCTTCGTTACCGCGTTTCCCTTGGCTACGCGAACTTCGTCCACCGTCCGGGCCAGCTTCAAGCCATTTTGCGCGTTGATCGTTTCCTTGCGAGCATCGACTCGCGGACCAATCGCTACCCCAGACTTACCCAACCAAGCTTCCGCCTTTTCGCAAGTCTTGCAGTTGGCTCGGAGATAGCTCCATTCAACCGTCTTGCCGCCCGCTGCTTTCGCGGTTGACTTGACCGGTGCCTTTTTCGTCGGTGCCTTCGCGGCGGGAGCCTTCACCGCCGGAGCTTTCGTCAATGCAGATGCTGGTTTGGTCTTTGCGGCCTTCGCTGGGGG
>JBJTQD010000400.1:0-2892 GCA_046075445.1 Planctomycetota bacterium | reverse complement strand
CACTGGGGAAAAAGGAGTTCAGCTGTTATCCTCACGGTAGGCCGCGGCCGCGGTGATTAGTACGCGAGCCGGAAAAAAGAAACTCAACTGCTCAGACAGCAACCTGGGGGATCGGAGGTTGTTCAATTCGACTTTAAAGCTGCAGCGATCCAGTCATAAGCTGCTTCGCGAGCTGCTTTGGGAAAATCATGCCCGCAGTCTGGATGTAGCACTCGCAAATGTTCGCCAGCCGCGTGCAATTCGAATACTGGGCGGGCGGCCGCGACGATCCGATCGACGCTCGCTGCGCGGAAATTCTCATCACGCTGCGGTGCGATCAGCAGCACGGGTCGCGGAGCTAAGCCTGCAATCAGCTCGTGAAAGTCGAACGGAATCTGCTCCAGCCGGCCGCGGTATTGAGCCAGTCGCGGCATATACCGGGTCTGGGTCCAACCTTTCTCGGGCATCCAGACCTGTTCATTCCCGTCGTAGTAATCGAGAAACGAATCGAGCCCGCAACTGGAGACGACAACGCCGATGCGCGGGTCCATGAACGCCGTAAAGACCGCGTTGTGTCCACCCAGCGAATGACCAATC
This sequence comes from Planctomycetota bacterium, assembly GCA_046075445.1. Lineage (GTDB taxonomy): Bacteria > Planctomycetota > Planctomycetia > Pirellulales > Pirellulaceae > BJ22. The sequence goes on along the minus strand of JBJTQD010000400.1, from coordinate 2,316 downwards.
GCTCCCACGGGACCGGGGCGAACAAACGGGAGGCTTTCCAGCAGATCAATTGCCCGTTGATTGTCCCACACCGCTTTGAGCGTCCCGCTTTCCCAGCCCAGAGCTTTCAAATCTGGCTGATAGTTGGCCAGAAGTGGATAACTAGGCGCGATCGTGACAAAACCGCGCTCGGCCAGTTCACTCGCGTAAGCCTGATTCGGTTGCGCACCCAGTCCCACGACCAACCCATGTCCCACTTGGTCATTCGTGCTATGGAGGCAAACTACGGCAGAAGCCATTCGCACTTCAGCATCGGCAGCCAGCAACTGCTTGGGAATGCAGAGGAATGCCGGAGTGCGGCAGCCGGGCTCTGATTGGTAGCTGATCAAACGCCGAACAAACTTCCCACAATCAACTTCGGCATCGATCCTCGGTTCAAGCGGAACCCGGTCTCGCTCTGTTCGCGCGTGACCGACAATCGTAAGAAAGCCCCTTTCAATGGCGTCTCTTCGCACGGACCATTCTGTCGCCGTGCGTGCCGTCGCTGGTTGACCATCGGCTTGATAATAAAACAGCAACTGTTCTCGGGGTAATCGCGGAAGTTCGTCGCGGTTGGTAACGACCGACGTTTGGCTCCAGACTTGCGGCATCCGAGAACTGAACAAAACCATTACCAATATCAAGACAGCCAGCGTTCGATTTGTCACGGCTGTACGACGGAAGGGTTTCATCTCGTCTTTTCTTGAGGGTGGTGTAATGCGAAGTGCGCGGTCTCATCATAACGTTTTCGGACTTGGCAAATGGTACCGAATGGCTCAGTGTGTGCGAAAAGGCTCGCTTGTCTTGAGGCTGTCGGTTCGATCTTTCGCCGGGCTTATCTCGTTTCTTATGGCTTAACCCGGCGGCACAGTTCTTGCACAAGCCGAAGACTGAGCCGAGCGACCTTCTCGGCTGAGCAGTGGTTTATGTTCAGCCAAACCCGAGGTGAAATGTATGAGACAGAACAAATCTGCGCAGTCAGAACAGACTGAACTGGACGCAGCCATTTTAGACTGTCACTCAACGAGGAAGCCGGTTGCATTTGACTGCGCGGGGCATCGCCTGGAAGGAGAATTGGTTCTTCCCCCGGACCCCACTGGCATAGTCCTCTTTGCTCACGGTAGCGGAAGCAGTCGCCTTAGTCCGCGCAATCAATTGGTGGCTCGAGGGCTGCAGCAAGCCGGAATTGCGACGTTGCTGTTTGACCTGCTGGAGCAGGCGGAAGCGGTCGACCGGCGGAATGTGTTTGATGTCGAGTTGCTGGCGGGACGGCTGCGCGGCGCGGCGGATTGGGTGCGCACTCAGCCAGAACTGCAAAAACTGCCGGTCGGTTTTTTCGGCGCGAGCACCGGCGCGGCGGCCGCATTAATTTCCGCTGCAGATATGTCCTCTCAAGTTGCCGCAGTCGTGTCTAGCGGCGGACGCCCTGATTTGGCTGAAGGATGGCTCGCTCGAGTTACCGCGCCGACCTTGTTGATCGTCGGTGGTGAAGACGACCAAATGATCGAGATGAACCGCTTTGCACTCGACCAACTGCATTGCCATACGCGGCTCGAAATTATCCCCGGAGCAACGCACTTGTTTGAGGAACCAGGGAAATTGGAGGAAGTCACCCGTCTGGCGACCGCTTGGTTCTCATCGTTTCTAGGGAAAAAAGAAAATTCTCAATCGGAAGTTGAAGCCAGATGAACACCGAGTGGGGTAGTCAGAGACCGAATGGCCGCGGGTAGAGAGTTGGGCAATCGTCTCAATCAACTCTCGCTCACGCGTCCAGTCGCACTGGGGATCCCCCGGGGAGGGGTGGTTACAGCTGCCGCGATTGCCGAGGTGACCGGGGCAGAACTGGATATCGTGCTTTCGCGAAAACTCGCCGCACCGAACCAGCCTGAATTGGCAATCGGAGCAGTTGGCGAAGATGGTTCGGTCTATCATAACTGCGCGACGCAGAACATGGTCGCCGCAAGCCCTGCTTATTTATCCCGTGAGATTGAGCATCAGTTGGCTGAGATCGCTCGCCGCAAGAGGATATTCCGCGCGGTGCGCCCCGCCGCTGATCTTCAGGGACGCAGCGTTATCGTGGCTGATGATGGGATCGCTACGGGCTCGACGATGCTCGCCGCGCTGCAGACGGTTCGGCTGCAGAAGCCAGCGGAATTGATTGTCGCGGTACCTGTCGCTCCACCAGATCGCCTGGAACCGATTCGCGAGCACTGCGACCGGCTGATCTGTCTGGAGTCTCCCGACGACTTTTACGCAGTTGGTCAGTTCTATCTCTCGTTCGATCAAGTCAGCGACGAA
>JBJTQD010000399.1:0-1338 GCA_046075445.1 Planctomycetota bacterium | reverse complement strand
CCTTTGTGCACGTGCGCCCTTAGATGATAACATTGGCCAGCCCACCCACAAGATCGTCAAACTGGACCTGACCCCGTTTTCGTTTCCGGATTCGCATGGTTCGTAAACACCGCCTTGAGCGGCAAGCCGCTAGCCGCCGGTTGAGCCCTCTGTGAGCCCAAGCCCACAATCGCATTGCGGACTAGCGTACCCAGCGTACCAAATCCCGAAACTCTACCTGAAGCCGTTTTCGTTTCTCTGCGGAAATCAGGTTTGATTTAAATTCACGTATTCACCCGGCATCGGTGGGGCTGTGGGCTGGCACGTCAGAATTTTTCTTGGGTTCAACTGCTGGATCGAAGAAAACCAAAATGAAAATCGCGAGACAAAAAAAGAGCACCCCGAAAGAGGTCAGCTCTCGATAGGCTCTCAACCAAGTGATCACTTCTGCGGCACGGTTTTGCAAGTAGTTTCCCCACGCTTGCCCCACGGCCACTTGAGTCTGGCAGACAATACCGCTCACTATGTTGCCCCAAACAAGCGGTCGCCAGCTCAAGCTGAATTCGTTGCGTTTAGCCACCGCATTAAGGAAAACTGCTTCCACGGCAATCGAGAGTGGAACAGCCAGAAGATGAAGAGCAACAAAAAAAAGCTGATGAATAGGTCCACTCAATAGAAAGGCATAAGCCAACGTGGTGCCGACTAGCCAACTCCAGATATTCGCCCGAATCGAGAACAGCAACGCGTTTTGACGGAAACCGGCCGATCGGACAAAAGGCCGTTCGATGAACGCTGACAAGAGCGTAGCCAGCATCGAATAAGGCAGGCTAATCACTGAAATTTCCGTACCCCAAGCGATGTAGGGGTTGTCCCACCACTCGCCAAGAAATACTTGCGACTCAACAATCGCGCCGAGCAGAGTGGGGCCAAGTAGCGTCAACGAATTCGCGAGTGGTAAGAGCGGCATCATCGCACCAAAAGAGGCCGAAAAAATCCTCGTTCAAGAATGGGTCGCTAATTCCCCCATTAGAGCAGAGCGGATTTTCGATGGACACCAAAACTCGGGAATTTTTCGCTATCGCATCGAATCAACCGAGGCGAGGAATTTCGAATGCCGATTCGCGGAGGCGCTCGAGAGGTCGAGTTGCAACATGTTTCCTCTTACCACCAGTACACGGCTCTTTTGGCCAACGGCCTTACAGCCTTCAGCCAGAGGTAGAGCGGCCGAAAAATGCGCAGCGTTTTTCTGCACTTCCGCGTCGAACCGTCCGAGCCGCGGGGCGGCATCGGCCGGTTCGCCCTTGGTGGTAAAGTTTGTTTTCGTTCCGTAGGGTTGCGCTCGCAGAGCCGAGCTTACCC
>JBJTQD010000398.1:0-4699 GCA_046075445.1 Planctomycetota bacterium | reverse complement strand
AACTTGTGGGTGACGTGCGAATCTTTCGCGGCATCCCATACGCGGCCGCTCCGGTGGGTGAGCGGCGCTGGCAGGCGGCTGGTCCGGCCGAGCCTTGGCAGGGCGTGCGCGAGGCGACTCAGTTCGGCGCGTTGTCACTGCAAGGTGAAACGTTTGCCCCGCGGAGTGCTCAAAGCGAGGACTGCCTCTTCCTCAATATCTGGACGCCAGCAAGTGCGACTGCGGATTCGAAGCTGCCTGTTTTATTCTGGATTCACGGCGGGGCGTTCATTCAAGGGTCGGGTGGACAGCCGCGATATGACGGATCGGAATTAGCTAAGCGCGGAGCGATCGTGATCTCGATCAACTATCGGCTCGGGCCGCTCGGGCTGTTCGCTCATCCGGCGCTCACGGCCGAGAGCAAACCCGACGAGCCGCTCGGCAACTACTGTCTGCTCGATATGATCGCAGCATTACGCTGGACGCGCGACAACATTGGGGCTTTCGGGGGCGACCCAGGGAATGTCACGATTTCCGGTTCCTCGGCGGGCGGAACGAGCTGTCTGTTCCTGATGGGAATTCCGGAAGCCAACGGGCTGTTCCACAAAGCGATCATCCATAGCAGCGGCGGGATCAGGAATATTCAAACACTGGCTGACGCCGAGGCAGCGGGCGTGCGTTTAGCGGAGCAACTCGAACTGGGTGCGCGGGCTTCGAGCGCGGAACTGCGGCGCACAGGGGCGAGCCAAATGGCGGCGAACATCGGGCTGATTCGTGAGCTAGACTTGCCTGTTAAGCCGATCATCGATGGGCGACTGGTCAAAGCCACTCCGGCCGAACTGTTTGCTGAGGGCCGGCAGTCCAAGATCCCGGTGTTGATTGGAGCGGCCAACGGCGAGTCGGGAGCTCGGCAACTGGGCGACGAAGTCGCGACGGGCGGGGCGTTTGGCTTTCAGCGGGAGTTGGCGGACCAGATGGTGCGGGTGGGACAGCCGGTCTGGATGTTTCAATTGACTTTCGTGCCGCCGCAATCGCGTGACGCTCGGTTTGCGGCCAAGCATGGCGAGTCGGTTGCTTATGCGTTCGGAACGATCGGCCAATCGCTGGCGGCTCAGTATGGATTCCGCAATGAACAGGTGGCCGCTAACGCCGCGCGAATGCGACGGGGTGGTGGAGGTGGGGGAGCCGGCGCAGCGGCGGGCGCTGGTCGCGAGGATGACTCGCAGCCAGTGGAGGAGTCGGAGCAAGGGCGAGCAATCAGCGCGGCGATGCTCGAGTACTGGATCACGTTCATGCGTGATGGCCAGCCCAGCGGCCAGCAGTTGCCAGCTTGGCCAGCCTACAATAGCAACGCACCCAAGACGATGATCTTTGGAAATAATGGGATAAGTGCGAAATGAAACAAAGGGGACGAGGGTCAATTCGCGAATTGACCCCCATCTCCTTTCAGACACAACAAAGACAAATACCAACAAGCCGCCACAAATTGAATTGGAGATACTCTATATGAGAACCACGCGAAAATTTCTGCTCCCAACATTCTTCGTGGCAACCTGCGTCGCATTTGGACTCGCAGCACTGCAAGCCCAGTCCATTCCTGCGATCGACCAGTGCAAGGCGGCTGCCGAGTATTCTCATTCCCAGCATGGAACAGGAGTGCTTGTGATGGTACGCGGAGAGGTCGTTTTCGAGGACTACGCACCGGGCTGGACCGCTGACAAACCGCACTTGCTGGCTAGTGGCACGAAGAGCTTTTGCGGTGTCATGGCTGCCTGCGCAGTGCATGATGGGCTGCTAACCTTGGATGAGAAAGTCGCCGAGACACTCACGGAATGGAAGGATGATCCACGCAAGTCAAAGGTCACTATTCGTCAACTGCTGAGCCTGTCCAGTGGTATTGAAGGGGGCGACAATGGGACAGTCCCGAGTTACAAGCGGGCAGTCTCGATGGCCAATGCAACCGCGGACGCCGGCAAGAAATTTTCGTACGGTCCGATCCCATTTCAGTGCTTCGGCGAATTGATGCGCCGGAAGCTTGAGCCCAAAGGCGAATCAGTCGAGGCGTATCTGAATCGTAGAGTGCTCGATCCGATCGGCATGAAGGTTGGCTTTTGGCGCAAAGATGAAGATGGCAACATCAACTTGCCCGCCGGCGCATTCCTGACGCCGCGCGAATGGGTGAAGTTCGGTGAGTTGGTCCGACTTGGCGGAAAGTGGAAAGAGACGGAGATTGTGCCGGCCACCCTCCTGGCTGAGTGCTTCAAGCCAGCCACGGCTCAACCTGCCTATGGAATGACTTGGTGGCTGCTGGGGGATGGTGACGAGAGTAGCACCGAGGTTGCGAACGGTCGCGATCGGGCTCCCAAGACGAAGCGGCTGATTGAGGAACGTCGCGAGCTGAATTTTCAACCACCTGCTGATACCGTGGCAGCGATGGGCAAAGGTAAGAACCGGTGCTATGTCATTCCTTCTCGCGAGATGGTCGTCATTCGCATGGGAGACAGCCAAGGCCGCGAGTTCAGCGACAATGAGTTTCTTGCCAAGCTGCTGGAGGCGCCATGAACACCGACAAGACCCTATTTAGCGTCACCATCTCCTTATTGATTTTGGGATCGATCTTCTTCGTGATTGAACGGGTCATCGCGCACGGACGAAATCGAGCGCAGCCGATCATTCGCAAAGGCTGGCTCACGGACGTTGTCTACTGGTTTACAACAATCCTACTGACTAAGCCATTCGTGCGATTGATGTTGATCCTGCCGTTGAGCGTACTGATCCTCGCGAAGGTGACTTCGCTCGACGTGCTCAAGATGGGCGCGTATACGGGATTCGGCCCATTGAGCCGACAGCCATTTTGGCTACAAGCGATTCAGATTTATCTGATCGTGTATTGGTTCACCGTGAAATGGAGAAACGGCCTTTTCGATTAAGCTACTTTTGATTGGTTTGACATTGTTGGATTTTTCGCATACGGGTCTGAAACCAAGAGTTAAATCAGGGTGGCTTCCTGCCACCCTCTCTGGTTCCAGACTCCTGGCCGACGCTCGGGTTGTGTCCCCACATTGCCCTGTCCTTCAGCCAGGTCATCAAATTCTACTCCTCAATTCGCTTGCACAACAGGCCTGTTCCCAGAATCCATCTCACCACTCATCTGTTCTCGCTTCTTCCTTGATTCCATCAGCTTACGTTTCCTTTCCTCCCAAATCTGAACGTCCCGCCCTTCAAGCTTCGCCATCGGCGGAACATAGCCTATTGCACTATGAAGCCTCTCATTATTGTAATACTCAACATAGGCCGTAATCATTCGCTCGGCATGCTGTTTGGTCAGTGGCACTCCTGGACGAATGCATTCGACCTTCAGTGACTTATGCCAACGCTCAATCTTGCCGTTCGATTGTGGATAGTATGGTGATGTCCGCACTTGCGTCATCTGGCAGAAACTCAGAAATGCCTTGAAATCCTTTGAAATGAACTGCGGACCATTGTCAGTGATGATTTTCGGTTTGGCATCCGGATATTTCTCACGTGCCCTTTGCAGGATGACTTCCACATCCCGATCTTTCATGGTTTCACGAAGTTCCGAATGAACGATGACTCGGGAATAACCGTCCAGATAACTGCATAAGGAATAGAAAACGCCTCCGATCCTGATGAATGAAATGTCGGTATGCCACTCCTGATGCGGCTTCAGTGGTTGATCGAACCCATTTCCTTTGCTTGACTTATGGATCTCTCTGGGCTTCATTCGACCGGCCTGTTGCAGCACACGCCTTACCGAAGAAGGGCTTGCAGCGACGATGCCCTTGTCGTTCATGATCCAGGCCAGCCTGCGATAGCCTTCGGTCAGGTTCTGGTCATGAAATGCAATAATGGCCTGTTTTTCTTCTTCGAGCAGCCAGCCGGATTTGGGCATTCTGGCATTATGCCGGTTCTCTGTGTCGCCACGTTTGAGCCACGCATAGTATTTGCTGGATGAGATTTGCAGTGATTTGAGCATTTTCTGCACGGGATATTCGGCTCGTTGGTTCCAGTAGGTGATGAACTGGACGATGAAAAAGCGGGTTTGACGGGAAAGCCAGGAGCCGGTCAGACTTCCCCAAGTTCTTTTTTTAATGCGAGATGAGCTTCCATGAGTTCGGAAACGACCTCGTTTTTGCGTTGCAGTTTTTGCTGTAAGTGTTCGATGGTTTTGTGGTGTTTTGCCTGGGGATCCTGATTTTTGCGAAGGAAGCCGGTTGCAGCATTTTCGAAGAGCTGGGTTTGCCAGCGATAAAAGAGCGTTGGGTGGATTTGATATTCATCGCATAGGTCAGAGACCGGGACTTTATCGATGAGGTGCCGCCTGAGAATGGCGACTTTCTGATCAGCGGAATATTGCTTTCGATTTTTGGACATTGTGAGAATCTCCCGTGGATAAGATAGCTTATCCGAGCAGGCAGTTTCTCCATTTTCACTTGGTGCAGAACATTCCGCTCACAGGGATTGCAGAAAGAGACTTTCCTGGCAGATGTGGTAAAGATATGAAATGAGTATTGGACTCCAGTTAATAATCACCTATTGAGTGGAATAGGTCTGAAAGTCTCTATCTGATTTGTTCGCACATGGACGCCGATGATATTGAGCGTATTTCCCGCCTGATCAACGGCCTGTTGAAAATCCTCAATCGTTGGAGTCGGCTTCCCATTAACCTCCAGAATTATGTCACCGGGTTCAAGGAGTC
>JBJTQD010000397.1:0-724 GCA_046075445.1 Planctomycetota bacterium | reverse complement strand
AAAAGGCTACCGCCATGGCTAAGGAACTGGACGCCAAACTGCGATCGGTCAAATCAATCCAGGAAGCGGGCGAGCCGCGCGGCATGTACAGTATGATGCAAAACACAAACGCTGCGGTCTTCACACCATCAGACAGCGGAGTCGATAGAGTTTTGGCACCCGGGCAGATCGAGGTAACGGCAAACGTTAATGTCGAATTCTATCTGCAAGGCGAGTCTTTGGACAAATAAATCATCGCCTGGGCAAAGAAAAGGGAACGGGGGTCAAATCACGAATTGCCCCCCGACCCCTTTTTCACGAGGTGAGAAGGTGGTTATCGCGAGACTGACTGGACTGGCGCATACCCAGGAACTCGGTCGGTTTTTTGCCTTCGTTAGCCACTGGCATGCCCCTCCACCATCACCTTCTTCACGCCGGCCGCCTTGGCGAAATCATCCTCGGTGACTAGCAGGTAACTCTGCTGTGCGATCCGAGGCGAATTGCCAAGCCAAGAGCAGACGACGTGCAGCGAAAACTCACGCTGCGGTTCTGTTTGCCGACTGGCTCGCATAGTAGCAGGCACACTCCGCTGTGCCGTTCTTAAGGTTTAACGGGTCGTACATCGATCCCTGGCGGACGGCACAGCGGAGTGTGCCTGCTACTATGCGAGCCAGTCGGCAAACAGAACCGCAGCGTGAGTTTTCGCTGCACGTCGTCTGCTCTTGGCTTGGCAATTCGCCTCGGA
>JBJTQD010000396.1:0-8524 GCA_046075445.1 Planctomycetota bacterium | reverse complement strand
GGCGGCAAAACGGTTCGGCTGTGGTCCGTCGAAGTGCTGCTGCTGGGAAGCTGTGGCGCGATTCTCGGCGCACTGGTGGGGATTGGCTACGCGCGGCTAATCATTTGGGCTTTGACAACGCTTTGGGTGGGAGCCATCTCGCGCCCGTTCTTGCAGCTTTACGTCGACTGGCCGATTGTGATCGGCGGGGCGCTACTCGGTTTATTAGTCAGCCTGCTCACAATCGTCTGGGCGATTTGGAAAGCCCAGCGCGTGCCGGCTCGCGAGCTGCTGAGCGGACGGGCTGAAGGGGACACAAGTTCTGAAGCGAGCCGGGGGCGTTGGCAGTTGGCTCTGGTGATTGGGCTTTTGGCAGGAGCTTGCGGCTTGTCTTTTCTGGCGACTCGTCTCGGTGGTGATAGCCAAGCGGGAGCCTTTATGGGTGCCGGATTTTTGGTGCTCGTGGCCTTGCTGCTGGGGTTACGAGTCTGGTTGCGCACGCCTCCGCAGCGAGATCGCGTCAGCGGCATGGGGCCGCGCACGCTCGCTTGGCTGAACACGCGGCGGAATCCCCGGAGAACGCTGCTGACGGTTGGCTTGATCGCAGTCGCTACCTTTTTGATTGTCGCGATCAGCTCTTTTCGCCTGCGTCCGAAAGAGGATGCCACGGGAGGGATGAACTGGATCGCCGAGTCAGCTCAGCCAATCTTCGCCGACCTTTCGACCGCGGCTGGGCAGGATGAGGTCTTGGGCGAGCGGCTCGATGCCAACAAGTGGCGGAGTTTTTACTCGCTTCGTGTGAAGCCGGGACAGGACGCCAGCTGCAACAACCTTTATCAGGCAACGCAGCCGAAGGTGCTCGGCGTGCCTGCGGCTTGGGTCGAACGATTCGACAAGACTGGGATTACTCCGATGGCTTGGGCCGGTTCGCTGGCGGCCACTGCTGAGCAGAAGTCGAATCCGTGGCGGCTGCTCGACGGGGCAGGGGAGCGGAAACAGGACGATCCGATTCCTTGCGTGATCGACAAGAACACGGCGATGTACAGTTTGAAGATTTATTCGGTCGGCCAAACCTATCGTGTGCAATATGATTCAGGCGAGAGCTTGACCTTCAAAGTCGTCGGCTTTCTCGACAACAGCCTCTTGCAGGGAAGTCTGATCATCAGCGAGGGAGACTTTGTTCGCGCGTTTCCATACCTGAGCGGCTATCGGATGTTTCTGGTTGACGGTGAGGAAAGTGCAGTGAGAACGGTGGCCGATGCGCTGGCCAATGAAGGTTTTGATCCGCGGACCAGCCTGAGCTTGCTCGACCAATTCATGGCGGTGCAGAACACGTATCTTTCGGCCTTTCAAGCTCTCGGCGGCTTGGGCTTGCTACTCGGCACGCTCGGGCTGGCTGCGGTTCAGTTGCGGAGCATTTTCGAGCGGCGTCGGGAATTGGCTTTGATGCAGGCGCTGGGATATCGCTTGCCAACGCTGGCGGGTCAGCTGTTCTGGGAGCAGGCTTGGGTACTGCTTGCCGGACTGGCGATTGGGCTGGCTGCTGCGGCGGCGGCAACGGTCCCGCATCTTCTGGTTGGAATGGCTACGGTGCCGTGGGGATGGCTGCTCGGAATGTTTGCTCTGATTGCCGCGGTGGGCTTGCTCAGCGGCCTGCTGGCGGCTCGGTCCATTATGCGATTGCCGCTGGTCGGGTCGCTCCGTGGAGAATAGGCACAATCGATAGAGTTGCGGCTCTCGCCCGGCAATTTGCCGAACCATTTTCGCTGGGACTTGTCTGAATCAGGGGGGCGAGATTAAACTTTGACTTCGCTTTCAGCCCTGACACAGACGCCGGCCCGTGCCGGAGTTAGGTTGGGATTGAAACGAGATCCGTGGCTTGGTCAGTTCGACTGATCGATGCTTACCGGGGCGGTGTGGCGGAATGGCAGACGCGATTGATTCAAAATCAATTGTCCTTACGGGCGTGGAGGTTCGACTCCTCTCACCGCTACTGAAAAACAGCAGTAGCAACCGCTGAAACAAAAAACGAAACAGGCCGTCCAAATTGGCGGCCTGTTTTTTTTGATTGAGGCAAAATCCAGAAGCGTGGTTGCCAAAACGATCGCGGAAAGAGGCGAGCGGGTCTATGTCCCTGAACGCAATCTAACTGACCGGGGGAGAGAGAATTTCTTTAAGCATTTTCACGAAGCGCAATTGACCTCCCTCACACCAGCTTTCGCAACACGTGCACTATCTCCGAAGCAGGAGTCAGAAAATGTTCACCTGCTGAGTGAGTGTTGTTCTCACTCGGGCTTTGAGATCTGGTATTCATCCAGTTTGCGGTAGAGCGTCGCGCGGCTGATGCCGAGCATCTTCGCCGAGTCGGGCATGTTTCCGCCGGTTCGCTTGAGCGATTCGACGATCAGCTTCTTTTCCCAGTGGTCGATCCGCAACGACTCCAGTTCGACTGACTCGGCATCGCGAATACCGAGGTCTTGGGCTTGAATTTCATTTCCCTCAGCCATCACGACCGCGCTGTCCAGGATATTGCGGAGTTGGCGGATGTTGCCCGGCCAGTTGTAGGAGAGCAGAATCCGGTTGGCTTCCGGCGAGAGAGTCAGGTCAAACCGGCCGTTTCGCTCGCGGAAGTGTTTGAGGAAATGATCGACCAGCATCTGGATGTCCGTGCCGCGGTCGCGCAGCGGCGGGATTCTCAGTTCATAAACGCTGAGGCGATAGAACAGATCCTCGCGGAATTTTTTCTCCGCGACAAATTCCTTGAGGTCGCGATTGGTTGCGCAGATCACGCGGACATCGACTGTGATCGATTCGCTGCTGCCGACTGGCATGAAAGGATGGCCTTCGAGGATGCGGAGCAGTTTGGCTTGTCCTTCGAGAGTCATTTCGCCGATTTCATCGAGGAATAGCGTCCCGAGGTCGGCTTGTTGAAACCAACCGACGTGGTCGCGATCGGCCGAAGTGAAGGCTCCTTTCTTGTGACCAAAGAGTTGGCTCTCCATCAGCTCGCGGGGGATCGCCGCGCAGTTCACTGTAAGCATCGGGCGATCGGCTCGCGGGCTGGCTCGGTGGATTGCTCGAGCGACCAGTTCCTTGCCGACGCCGCTCTCTCCGCGGATCAGAACGCAGCCCGTCGCGCGGCTGATGCGGGCGATTTTCGATTTCAGGTCGAGCATCGCTTGGCTTTCGCCAATCAGTTCGTCGCTGGCGGCTGACTTCTGGACCAAGCTGGAGTGCTGGGCGGCGAGCGAGGCTTGCTGGTTAGCCTGATTCATCGCCCGCATCATGATGTTGGCCAGAGCGCAAGCGAGATCGAAGTGCGTGTCGCTGAACCGCGTATGCTGCCGGTAGAGGTGAATCACACCCATAACTCGCTGGGTGACTTTGCCATCGTGTTTCTCGTCCGCAACCAGCGGCACGCAGATGGCATCCGCGTAAGCTTCGCCCGTATCGCTCGATTCATACTCGACGCGAATGGCATGTTTCTCCAACACCACGCGTTTCGTGAGGCTTTTGCGAAGGAGCAATTTTGACGACTGGTCTTCGGGGATCACCAGTTTGGGTTTGAGTTGGCCGGCTTCGTTGACCCAGAGGAAACCTGCAACATCGGACTCAGTCCGTTCGGCGATCCGGCGGAGACAGAGCTGGATGACTTCGTTTGGGTCGCTCTCGCCGAGCAATTTGACGCTCAGCTGGAACAGGAAATAGAAATCCTGACCGAGCTTGGAGTTATTCAGAAAATCGAGAGTGTTCTGACCGAAATCGCCCGTGCTGAAGTTGCGGTCAAAAATAATGGTCGAAGTGTCTTGGCCGTCGACCTGCCGATCATCGGCCGCTGCCGGTTGTTGCTGGGTTGAAAACCGGAACAAAAAAGTGCCGATTCGAATTTCGCAGCCGTCAATCAACTGGGCAGTGTCGACGAGTTGGTTGTTGACGTAGGTGCCATTGCTGCTTTTGCGGTCGGTTATCCACCAGCCTTCTTCGTTTTTGTAAATCGCCGCGTGAACTCGCGAGCATTGCGGATCGTTCAAGACGATCTGGCAGGTCCAGTCACGTCCGAGGAGGTTCTCTGATTGGTCCGAGAGTTCGAAATGGGCTTGGCTGCCCGCCGCCGAACTCATCAACAAAAACGCATTCACTGCAAAAACGTTCCCAAAAACAATAAACAGAGCGGACCGAGTGAGAAACCCGTAGCAGTATACCCCGATTTCACCCTTGAGTCGACAAACGGCTGATTGAGAAAGGCCATCGATTTTCCGATTAATAAGATTGTTTTTCGGTTGGACACAGGGCCAGCGCGACAGTTAACTGGGGGGTGTCGTGCGTGGACTAAAAAGACCACCCGAGAACGCCTCCAAATTGGTTGTTGTGACCGCATTTAACAACGAATCGTTGTGACTTCACCGGCAGTTCAATGGCGAATCGATCTTGCCGCGCGATTTTTGAGCGTTTAGGATTCCGGTGAACACCCGGGCCAGGCCGGCTACTGCCTGACCCACATTCAGCAGGAATAATTAATGAAAGAGCTGCAAATGAAAAAGACTCGATTAAGCCAGATGACGACCGGCGTTTGCCTGAGCCTGTTGGCTGTGTCCAGTCTGATTGCCCAACAAAATACAGTTCCACCTCAGGCCGGAGCCAACGCCGTCTCGCCTCCACAGAGCTCCCGAAGCGGCCCCGCTGCTGACGAGAAACTCGGTGAGGTGAGTAAGAACGACCGCCAAAGCGCTCGCTGGGTGGCTGACTTAATGCTCCGCGAGCACCTCTCGCAGAAGCCGATCGATGACCTGATTTCCGGGCGAGCCTTGGAGATGTTTATCAAGTCTCTCGATCCGGCCAAAACTTACTTCCTCAAGTCCGACATCGCCGAGTTCCAACAGTGGAACACCAAACTTGACGACCAGTTCAAGGAAGGCGATTTCAGTGCCGCTTTTGAAATCTTCAAGCGATTCCTGCAGCGAGTCGACGAAGGCGTCAACATGGCGCTCTACTGGGTTGACCAGCCGATGGACTATTCGGTCGATGAAACCCTGAACACCGACTCCGACAAGATGGAATTCGCGGCCGATGAAGCCGAACTCCGAGACCGCTGGCGGAAGCGAATCAAGTACAACCTGCTGGTTCTCAAGGGCGATGAGTCGCTCAAGGATGACCCCCGAGAGAAACTTCGCCGACGATATCGCAACTTCTCAAACCGCATGAAGCAACTGGACAACAGCGATGTGGTTGAAATGTTCGTAACGGCAGTCACGACCAGCTTTGACCCGCACACGACTTACATGTCGAAAGACACCTTCAAGAGCTTCATGATTCAAATGAGCCTGCAACTGGAAGGAATCGGAGCGACGCTCTCGTCCGATGACGAAGGCTACACGGTAATCAAGAGCATCGTTCCCAAGGGCCCTGCCGACAAGCAAGGCCAACTCAAGGTTGAAGACAAGATCGTCGCTGTTGGCCAGGGCGAGGACGGTGAATACGTCGACGTTACCGGAATGAAACTCGATGATGTCGTGAAGATGATTCGTGGCAAGCCGAACACAATGGTCCGTCTCTCGGTGATTTCCGGAAATGAATCGAAGGAAATTCGAATCAACCGGGAAAAGGTCAATCTGGACGACCAAGCTGCTCAAGGCGAAGTCTTTGAGCGGGGCCAAAAGGCAGATGGGTCGCCATTCAAGGTTGGTGTGATCAACTTGCCGAGTTTCTATTCCGATATGGATAGCGGTGATGGCAGCAAAGGCCGCAGTACGACTACCGATGTCGATAAAATCCTTCAGGATTTCCGCGGCCAAGCCGTCGACGCTGTCGTGCTTGACCTCCGTCGCAACGGCGGTGGCAGCTTGCGGGAAGCGATCAACTGCACCGGCTTGTTTATCGACTACGGTCCAGTTGTTCAGGTCAAGGATCCGCAAGGGCAAGTCCAACAGCACAACGACGAACGTCGCGGGCTGAGTTGGGACAAGCCGCTAGTTGTGCTGACCAGCAAGTTCAGCGCCAGCGCCAGCGAAATTCTGGCTGGTGCCGTACAGGATTACGGCCGGGGCTTGGTGATTGGCGATACAACCACTCACGGTAAGGGCACCGTACAGAGCTTGCTCGACCTGAACCAACTCGTTTTCCGAGGCCAGGACGCTCCGCAGTATTTCGGTGCACTCAAGATCACAATGCAGCAGTTCTATCGCCCCAGCGGCGACAGTACTCAAAAGCGCGGTGTGCTCTCGGACATCATTCTCCCCTCGGTAACCGACAAGATGGATGTCAGCGAGACCGACCTCGACTACCCAGTCGAATTCGACCGCGTCTCGGCAGCTCCATTCAAGACGATGGGCATGGTCACTCCGGAAATCGTTACTGATTTGGCGGGTCGTTCGCGCGAGCGAATTGAAAAGTCCCCAGAATTCGGAAAGGAAATCCGCAAGATTGCCAAGTATGTCGAATTCAAGGACGCCAAGTCGGTTGAGCTGAACGAAGAAAAGTTCCGCAAGCAACGCGAAGAGTTTGACGCAGAGAAAGAGGACGAAAAGCAACTCGAATCAACCGCCAGCAAGACGGAAGGAATCGAGATGACGCCTTACCTCGAAGAGGTCCTGCAGATCACTCAGGACTACGCCCGGCTCTTGAACAAGGGCTAAGCTGATGAAACAGTCGGAGTTCGGCATGCCCAAGTTGATTGGGCGTGCCGCTCCGAGATGTTTCAATCTAGTCAAATGCGCTGACCGCTGAGATGGCGTTCCGTTAGGTCAACGGAATTCTCAGCCCGTCGTAGCCCACCTCGATTCCCTGAGGTAGCGAAACGTTCACGGTCGCATAATCAACGTGGCACGAGCAGTGCGTGAAGTACGTTTGCTTGGGACCAAGCTTTTGTGCGACGGCTACTGCTTCATCCAAGCTGAAATGAGTTGGATGCGGAGTCGGTCGCAGGGCTCCAAGAATCAGGACGTCGAGGTTCTCCAGCAGTGGCAAACTGCTTTCTGGGATTTCGCTCACGTCTGTGCAGTATGCAACTCGGCCGATTCGAAAACCGAGGACTTCGAAGCGTGGGCCGTGTTTGAGCGGAATCGGAATCAAGGTCTCGCCCAGGACATCGAAAGGAGCCCGATCGATTTCGTGGATGTCGACCGAAGGAGCCGCTCCCGCGTGAGTTGGCTCGATCCCTGAGAACGCGTAATCAAAAGCAGATTCAATGCGGCGGCGCACAGCCGCGTTGCAGTAAATCGGCACCGGCTTTCCGAGATAGAATTGGAACAGCCGCAAATCATCAAACCCCATCACATGATCGGAATGCTCGTGGGTGTAGACCACCGAGTGCGCGATTCCGATCCGCTCTCGCAACAACTGCTGTCGGAGGTCGGGTGCCGTGTCAATCAGCAGGTTGCCTTCAGGCAGTCCGAGAATGACGCTGGCTCGCGTTCTCTGGTTCTTGGGTTCGCCACTGATGCAAACAGGGCAGCCGCAGCCGATTGCCGGGACGCCGACGCTGGTGCCCGTGCCAAGGAGAATCATTTGGCCGGTGATGTCGGTAGTGTGTACTTGCTTGGGCACGAGGCGATTTGAGTTTTCAGGAAAGCCGGTCTGTTTTGGGGCTGTTTTTCGGGTTCTCCCAAGCTAGCACTTCGGTAACCCCACGGGTGTGACCGCTGAGGCATTCACCTTGGCAACCGCTCGATGAGAGTTCAAATAGTAAACCAAGCCCTGTGGTGTGATAAGCCTCAGGCAGCGGCGATGTGTCAGGCAACTTGATTCCCTCCTTCGAATCGCTCACGGGGCCGCCTTTCTTGGGCCCGATCTGGGGCCCAAATTAGCGAGGAAATTCAGGTCGATTTGAGGCTTGAAATTGCCCGGCGGCTAATTTGGGCGCACAACTTGCCCTGGCTGGGGTCTTTCCGGTGATTTGGCGAACGATTCGGCAGAATGCGTTGTCCGCTTGGGAAGCCCCAAACGCGATTGACCCGTCCAGACCGTAACTATAACTTGGTAATCCACGGGGATTTGCGCTTTCTCTTGCCGTTGAATCATCGACCGATAATCGCCGCTGCCAAACTGTCAGTTTGGCACCGCTTTCGTCCCCGAATTCGTGGATCGTTTTGACATGGAAAAATTGCTCGAGCGAATTTGGGATTTCATTTCGCTGTTTGGCTCTGGTATCGGCGTCGGAATTAACCGGTTAATCACCGGTCTTTTCGGTTCGGCCAATGCCCGATTCATCAAGCGACTGCAGCCCAAAGTCGATGCCATCAACTCATTGGAGCCGAAGTACCAGCAGTACTCCGACGAACAGTTGCGTGGCGAGACGGCGAAGTTCAAGCAGCGACTAAGCAATGGCGAGTCGTTGGATGACATCCTGATCGAAGCGTTCGCCGTCTGCCGTGAAGCAGGCAAGCGTTTCCTCGGCATGCGGCACTACGACACTCAGCTGATTGGCGGCATGGTTCTGCACAGCGGAGCGGTCGCCGAAATGGTAACGGGTGAAGGCAAGACTTTGGTCGCCACGTTGCCGGCTTACCTCAATGCGCTGACCGGCAAAGGCGTGCACGTAGTTACGGTG
>JBJTQD010000395.1:0-1254 GCA_046075445.1 Planctomycetota bacterium | reverse complement strand
ACCAGTGAATGCAGAGAACGTAAATCGAAGCAAACAAGAGGTAGGTCTTGTTGCGCCGGACAGTCCGGGCCATCAAACCAAGGAACGGAATGAGCAGGTGGAAAATCAGCAGAGCCCAGCTCGCCTTGCCCCACGCGGAATCCCAAAATCGAAATTTGTACCAAAAGGTTTCTTCCGGAATGTTGGCGTACCAAATCAGGAGGAACTGGCTAAAGGCGATGTAGCCCCAGAAGAACGTGAAGCCAAACATCAGCTTGGCGAGGTCGTGGTACTGGTCAACAGTAATCTCATCAGTCACCCGGCCGCTACGCTGAAGCAGCAGCGCGGTGAGCGTAATCGCGGCCAAGCCTCCCAGCACGCCGCCGGCAAAGAAGTAAACCGGGAACATCGTGCTGAACCAGAGCGGCGAGAGCGACATCTCGAGGTCAAACGAGGCGAACACAATTGTCGAAGCGAACACGATCATCATCCAAGTGCTCGACCTCTGCATCTTCAGGGTCAAACCGACATCGCCAGTCTGATCCTGCTTGGTTGACTTGCCGAAGAAATTCCAGGCGAAAAATGCCCAAATTGCGAAGTAGGCAATCCAGCGAATCACGAACCAGTTGCGCGAGAGATAGTCGAGCTTCATCTGGAACAGCGGACCGCCTTCCTCCAGCCAGCCAGCCTGATTCCAAGGATAGAGTTCCGCGCGGCCTAAAATCACCGGCACCACGATCGGCAGAAACAGCAGAGCGAGCGGGATCAAGCACATCGCGAAGATTTCAGCGATTCGGCGGACCGTGACACCCCAGGCAGCCTTAGTCAGGTGCTGGATGATCACAAAGAACAGGCAGCCCAGCGAGGTCGACAGCAGAAAGCTGAAGCTCGTCAGGTACGCGAAGCTGAACCGGCGATACCCGCCTGCCGCCTCGCCGAAGAAAAAGGCCATGCCGATCCCGATGGCAGCCACAAGCAAGCCAAGCGGCACCAGTTTCACGCGGCCAGTGCTGAGCGAAATCAGCGGCGAAGTAATCTGAGCGGGTCGTGTGTTATGCATAGGAACAATGTCTATTCAACGTGTCATTTTAAAAGGAAACCTTCTCGGCGGCTGGCTTTCGACGGTTACTGCGGCGGCGGAGTCGCTCCCGCGGTTGGCTGGATTCCGGTCTCCTGCATGGCTTTAACATATAGGACAATCGCCCAGCGATCCTCGACGGGAATCTGTGAACGATATGGCCCCATCGAGTTGCGGCCATTGGAAATCGTGTCGAA
>JBJTQD010000394.1:0-694 GCA_046075445.1 Planctomycetota bacterium | reverse complement strand
ACTGCAAGCTGTCGCGTTGGGCTTGGGCAGCTTCGGCCCCCACTTCGGGGACGTTCTCGATCAGATAGCGGTAAAGTGGCAGTTGGAGGTCGACCCAGCTTCCGGACCCATCGCGATGGGCGGGGTTTACCTTCGTACCTTTGTCGCTGGTTTTGTAATCCCAAACCGCAAGCCGGCCGTCTTTGTGTCGGTCGACTCGATCGATTCGCCCCGTGATGAGGAAGGGCTTAATGGTGCTCGGCCAAGTGTACTCGGCCATTTTCTCAACGGCGATGATCTCCCAGCCCTCGGCGCGGTGCTGGGCCTGAATCTCGGCGAAGGCATGCAATCGCTCTCGCAAGCTCTCCAGCTGTACTTCGACGGCCGCAAACCAACTCTGCTGACGAAAACTGTCGGCTTCTCTTTGTAGCTCTCGGTCGAGGAACTTTTTGATCTCGGCAGGTTCTTCGCTGTTGCGGACTTTGTGCCGACCGAAGGCCTCGAGCACGTTGTGTGCGACGCTTCCAAAAGCCCCGCCGTCCATTTCCCGCAGCGAGTCACGCACCGGCTCGAGATGCAATACGGCGTTTAAATAGAAACGGTATGGGCACTTGATGTAATCCCGGAAGCGAGTGACGCTGAGTTTGGTCTGCTCGGGAATTTTCTCTGGCTTGGGCACGACTAGTGTCTGTGCGGGTGCCCAACCGTTTGCCGG
>JBJTQD010000393.1:0-11697 GCA_046075445.1 Planctomycetota bacterium | reverse complement strand
ACTTCTACTTCTACCATTACACGAACGCCAATTGACGACAAAAATGTCGTGTAATAGGATTCGCGAAAATGAATTCGAAACAGGAGAGGTGGGATGCAATCTATTTGGATGGGGTTAGCTTTGGCGTCGGTCGCCGGGGCGATCTTGGGGGGATGGGCGGTTGGCGTTGTTTGGGCCCAGAAAGAGGAGGCGGCAGCAGTTCGTTTTGCCCGTTGGTCCGGCCGCTTGCTGGAAGCCTTGGTGCTGGTTCATTTGGCCGGACTGGCTTGTGGTTTTGCATTTTGGATTCTCAGCCGAGCGGAGGCCGGCTCTTTCAGTGCCTCCAACTGGCAACTCTCCGTTGGTAACTGGTCCATTTTTGCCTTCGATGGGACGGCTTGGCTGATGTCCCTGCTTGTGGCTTTTGTTGGCTGGAGTGTCTGCCGATTTTCCCGGCAATATCTGGCTGGTGATGCTCGCCAAGCGGCATACTGGGGCTGGTTGGCGGCTACCCTCGGTTCGGTGCAGTTGATGGTAGCGGCGGGAAATCTACTTGTCTTGCTGGTCGCCTGGACTGCCGCCAGCCTGTTTCTGCATCAGCTTCTGCTGTACCACGGTGAGCGCCCGCTCGCCCGCCGCGCGGCTGCGACCAAATATACGTTCAGCCGTTTAGCCGACGTCTTGCTGTACGGTGCGGCTGGTTTGCTTTACTGGCGCAGTGGCACATTAGAATTTGAACTCCTGGAGGATTGGCTGGCCGGCCGCGGTAGCGATGAGACGCTGTGGGTCTCGCTGGCCTGCATTTTATTTGCGTTGGGCGCGGCAATTCGTTCGGCTCAGGTCCCATTCCACTTCTGGTTGCCTCTGACATTAGAGACGCCAACACCTGTTTCGGCCTTGATGCATGCAGGAATTGTGAACGGTGGCGGTTTTGCCGCCATTCGGCTAAGCTTTCTTTTGGTCCAGTCGCCGCTGGCAATGAATTTCCTCGCCCTGTTGGGCTTAGCAACGGCGGTGCTCGCCGGGCTGGTAATGTTGACTCAGCCTACGATCAAGGGCTCGCTCGCGTGGTCGACCGTCGCGCAGATGGGATTCATGTTTTTTCAGTGTGGTTTGGGTGCTTTCTCGGCAGCCCTGTTACACATCATCGCGCATTCGCTCTACAAGGCTCACGCCTTTCTCTCCAGCGGCAGTGTGATGGCCGAACGGTCGGGGTTCGAGCCTGCGGTTGCTCGGAGGGACTTACGTCGACCTCTTGTCGCCGCAATCGTGCTGTTGGCGACTGGCTTGGTATTGCTCGTTGCCAGCCTTTGTGGACTGAATCTTTGGGAAAAGCCTGGTGGCGTAATTCTTGGAAGCATTCTCTCTTTGGGGATTGCGACTTGGTTGCTCAGGTTGGCAGAGACCGAGTTACCGCTCGAAGGTGGGCTGTGGCATTGGCTCAGAGGCCTCGGGATCGCCGCCTCTCTGGCGGTGGGATATTTCCTCGCTTGGCGAGTACTGGATGGATTGGTTCTGCCTCCAAAGATTGACTTGATTGGTCTCTCGGCGCCTTGGCTGGGTGTTGCCGTCTGGGCCGTGGTTGCGAGTGGGTTGATTTGGAATCGTGGAGTGTGGGCGGGGCAGACTGAGTCACCTCGGTTGGAGGCTTGGCGCGTACATGCCTCGCAAGGTTTCTATCTCGACTCTCTCGTGCGCCGGACATTGGGATGCGTCGCACCGAGTCTGCAGCGTTAGTCCTCGCTCAAATCATTGGTAGAAGGGAATAAGCGGATGATTTCACCGATTAAAGAAGCGAATGTCACTCGTCGGATCGGGGCGGCATATCGTGAACACAAGCCTCATATTTTCAAAAGCCCCGCTAGTGGCGATTCTAAACTCGCCGTAATCCTTCAGCGGGTCGAGCGGTCCGTGATGCCTGTCTGGCACCTACAGGACTATGTGGCCGTCAATCCTTGGGCTGGAATGTCTCATTTAAGCTTTAGCGAAGCAAGGCAAATGCTTCAGCGAGTTTCCAGCGCCGAAACGCTACTCGATCTAGAGCATTATCGCGCAGAGTTTGCGCGTGGTCGTTTTGAGGCGACCGATGTACAACTCGCACTGAACGAGTATCTCGAACGAGCCGGGGAGGATGAGAAGCGTCCTTTCGACAGTCGTCTGGTCGAGGAGACAGTTTGGAATGCGCTCTGCTCGACTGCTAATCGAGCAGCAGAGTCGCCAACGCAGCGAGTCGACCAAAGAAGTCAGGGCCGTATTCGAACGGTTGCCGAACTGGCCGATAATGTTTCCGCTTGGAGATGGTCCGAGTGGGTTCAGGGAGAATTGACGAAGTTTTGCTCGGCTTACTTTGATGAAGGGCAAGCGGCATGGCGGGGCCGGGATCCCGCGTCTGGGGTTTGGGCGGCGTGGAGACGCAGGGCGCGTCACGATCGCAATCCACAAATCTGGGGGCTCGGGACGCTACGTTCATTGGCTGAGCGACTAGGTGAGGACGAGTTTACTGCTGTCGAAGCCTTGTTGCAGCAATTGCAGATTCCAGAAGAGCTACTCGAGACCTATCTGTTATGTGAAGTTCAGTCGATGCCGGGCTGGTTTTCCTGGGTTCGGCTTCGCGCCGATTGGCGCCACACTGCGGCTCCAGTGGAGCGAGACTTCGTTGGTTTGCTTGCCGTGCGTCTGGCTTACGCCGCAGCACTGGCGCAGAGTCTCAACCTGCAAATCGACTGGTCGACTTGGAGTGCTGCCGGGGAGGGGAAGTCGGAAACGGATCGAGACGACGCTGTGAACTCGCTCGTTCGGACCATTTTACTGCGAGCGAGTGAAATCGGGTTTCGCCGCAGACTGCTTGTCGACTTGAAGCCAGGGCAGGCGAGCATCAACCAAGAAAATAATCGCCCCGACGCTCAGGTCGTTTTTTGTATCGACGTGCGCTCCGAGCGATTGCGTAGACATTTGGAAAGCCTCTCGGGGAAAGTTCAAACGAGGGGCTTTGCGGGATTTTTTGGAATTCCGTGCGAGTACAAAAAGTGGGGAGACTCGCCAGAGCGGAAAGCGGATTCGCAACTTCCCGTGTTGCTTACTCCGCAGTTGTTGGTTCAAGAGGAGTTGAGAGAGGTCACCGAGCAGGAGATCGCCGACTGTAAGTTAAGCCGGGGCTATATCCGCTCATGGCGGGCGGCTTGGAAACAGTTCCAAGGTTCGTTGGCAAGTTGTTTTTCGTTTGTCGAAACGACTGGATGGACCGGAGGTTTGCGGTTGCTGCGGCGCTCTTTGGGCTTGGAGCCAACGCGCGGAGCGTCTGGACGATTTGATGGGTTGCGAGAGGACCAAGCCGAATTTCTTGGTCCGGGATTGCGTGGTTTGAATTCACAAGGTTGGTCGACGACTCGCTTGGCGGACTTGGCCGAAGGCGTTTTGCGCAACATGGGACTGCGCGAGGTCTTCGCTCGACTGATTGTATTGTGTGGGCATCGCAGCGAGGTGACAAACAATCCTTTACAAGCCAGTTTGGATTGCGGGGCGTGTGGGGGCCATTCCGGAGAAGCGAATGCCCGCTTCGCAGCTTTGCTCTTGAACCAGGAATTTATTCGGCGGGAGTTGGCTGAGCGGGGGCTACAGATTCCGAGTGACACTTTCTTTACTGCTGCTGTCCATCAGACCACCTCCGACGAATTGGAATTTCCCGACGCTGAACAGGTCCCATTCTCGCATGCAAAGGATTTGGCTCGATTGCGGGAGCTATGTCGCCGAGCGGGAGAATTGACGGCGGTTGAGCGAGGTGAACGACTGCAGTTGGGAAGCCGGGAGGAGATCTCGCGTCGCTCTCAGGATTGGTCGGAAGTTCGCCCGGAGTGGGGGTTGGCCGGTAATGCGGCTTTCGTTGCCGGACCTCGTGAGTTGACTCGCGGACGTGACTTGGCTGGACGGGCTTTTCTTCACGACTACGACTGGCGGCAGGATGAGCAAGGCCAAGTATTGGAGTTGATTCTGACCGCCCCGCTGGTCGTCGCATCGTGGATCAACTTGCAGTACTACGCCTCGGCGGTCGACAACCGGCGATACGGAAGCGGTTGCAAGACAATTCACAATGTCGTGGGCAAATTTGGAATTCTCAGCGGAGTCGAGAGCGACTTGCAAACAGGATTGCCTTGGCAATCCGTTGCTGTGGGAGAGCAACTGCAGCATCAACCGCTACGCCTCCAGGCAGTCATCGCGGCGCCGAGAGAGATGATCGACCGCGTGGTTGCCAAGCATCAGCATTTGCGCGAATTGCTCAGCGGTGAGTGGATTCATTTGTTGTCACTTGGCTCCAACGCAGTTTGGCAATGGCGAGCGGAGGGGCGATGGAACAGTCTCGAATGACTGGCAAATCCGAGTGAAGCATTCGGGTTGAAAAATGGAAATTTACAATCGGCGTTAATTAACAACTTGTACCGGAGTAGCAGCGATGATCTTAGAAATAACGCGAGATGAGGTTCAGGGTCGCGAGGAGTTGAAGCAGAGCATTGAAGCCGCGATTCGCGACTCGAAGTGTTTGGTGATTTTTCAAGATGGGCTGAATTTGCGAGCACGTTTGGAGAACATGCTCGGCAAAGAGGCGGTACTGGTTCCGCTTGATGAGCGGCTCTCCGGAATCCGCAGCAGTGGTTTGCGCGACGAGTTGCAACGGCTGAGCAGTTTGTCTTTGCCGCTCTCTTTGAACTTCGTAGGACATTCTGGCGGAATTGATGAGGTGACTCAATCCACATCAAGTCTCGATCGCGGGTACGACCGTTGGGTGGATGGAGTGACACGAGTCGAGCGGCAACTTGAGGAAGCGAAGGTCCGGTTCGTCAAGGATGTTGAATTGCTGTTGGAACAGATTTCCACAAGTGGAAATGAAATTCAAGCAAGGGTTCAGTTCCAGGCAGTTTTCTATCATGCCGCAGCTGGATTGTTCTTGGATTACGATTGGGAGTTGAACGAGTTTCGTCCGTTGCTGGAAAGCTGAGATTGAGTCCGTCGACCGGATGCGGTGATGGATGATGTTGCGGTCGAAGCAGAGTGGGCTTTTACCTCCTCCCAAGGTTGTGGCCCAAATGCTGAGCTTGGGACTTGTTTTTCCCTTTGAAATGAACGGTATTTCAGCTGCTTGTGTTCGCGCGGTTAGCACCAATAGGCAAGCCGTGTCGATTGAGTCTGGCTGGCAAACAGCTACAATCAAATCTTCCATTTACAGATAGCGGATGAGGTAGTTGCCTCAACCGTTTTCGTGTCTTTTGGCATGCGGTGCCAGAATCGGTCGTGTGGGGGGATTGGTCTGAGGGGAAGCTGAGAGAACCGAATGGGGCGAAACAAGCCAAAAAAGAAGGCGTCGGCTCAAAGCACGTCGGCTCAAAATACATCGGCTCAAAATACAGTGGGCTCTGGTGCGAAGGCGGGCGCGCGGTCGGCTGGCGGTAAACGTGTCCGCGAGTCAAACGGAAATACTGCTCCACCCCGCTCGGACTCTGCGTTGGCGAGTATGCTGCTGTACCTCGCCGTTGTAGGCATCTCCGGTGTGCTCGTTTGGGGGTTCATGACGCTGTTGTCTGGCGGATTTCAGCAGCCAAAAAAGTCAGCTTCGAATGGTAACAACACGTCACTGAAGGCGGATATAGAAGACAGGAAGAGCGATGTGGCTCAGGGGACCGCTGAGTCAGCCAGAGAAACTAAGGCTCCGAATGATCCGGTTCAAGTTGCTCAGGTTTCAGAAAAGTCCGCAGAGCAAGCTGTGGAATTCGAACCCGACAAGTTTGCTCCAACGTCTGTCAATTCCAGTGCGGCGCCGGGGTCTGAGCCCGAGGGGATGGTTTGGATTCCGGGTGGTGAATACTCGATGGGATGTTTAGACCCTCGTCCGCTTCCTGGCGGTGGGCCGGATGCGATGAACGACGCGCGGCCGCTGTTACGGGTGCGAGTTGATGGTTTCTGGATGGACAAGACCGAAGTCACCAACGCTCAGTTCGCCAAGTTTGTTGAAGCGACCAAGTATGTCACCGTCGCCGAGCGAGTTCCCAAGGCGGAGGACTTTCCCGACGCGCCACCTGAGAACCTCGTTGCCGGCGGTGTGGTGTTTACGCCACCAGAAGCCGCTGTACTGCTAAACGATCATTTCCAATGGTGGGCTTATGTGCCGGGTGCAAATTGGCGGCATCCGCTGGGGCCCGAGAGCAATCTGGAAGGGAAGGATAATTTTCCAGTCGTGCACGTTGCTTTTGAGGATGCGGAGGCCTACTGCAAATGGGCTGGTAAACGTCTGCCGACCGAAGCCGAGTGGGAGTTCGCGGCTCGCGGCGGCAAGGCGGGCGAGGTTTATGCTTGGGGCGACCAATTCCGGCCTGAGAGCAAATGGATGGCAAACACGTTTCAGGGGCAGTTTCCCATTCGCGATACGGCTCAGGATGGTTTCGCGGGAATTGCCCCGGTCGGACAATTCCCCGGGAATCCGTACGGCTTGCAAGATATCGCCGGAAATGTCTGGGAGTGGTGTGCTGACTGGTACCGTGCCGATTACTATGAGCAGTTGTCTCGGCAGCGAGTTACGATTGTCAATCCTCGTGGTCCCGCCGATTCATGGGACCCGAGTGAACCGAATGCAGCGAAACGTGTCCATCGTGGCGGGTCGTTCCTCTGTACTGACCAGTACTGCACGCGTTACATGATTGGAACGCGGGGGAAGGGTGAACACTCGACAGGGACTAACCACATCGGGTTCCGCTGCGTGCAAGACCCGAATCCTGCCGAAGCGAAGTAATAGTGTCCTGAACCAGAACCCGTTGATTGTTGTCTGTTAATTTTTTGATGAGTCGAGAGATGAAACGAAACGGCTGGTTAGTTTGTCTTCTCTTGGGTGCCCTGTGCGGTGTCAGTGGAGTCGCTTGGTCGCGCTCACACGGAGAACAGGGGCAAGGCAAGCCAGTAGAAGTGGCGGCCGATGGAGAAGTTTGCGCGACGGGCTCAGGCGAGGCGTGCAACTGCAGCACGGGATTGAATCGGGCGAGTTTAATGAAGTCCGCCGGTAGCAAAGCCGCTGAGCAGAAGTAGCGGGCACGCCACATTCCAGATGACACGCCTTGAGGCTTTCAGAATACCCCAAGCAGACCGGCGAGGGGGTTGGTCTTGTTGAGCTTGTTTTCAGCTCAAAAGCTGAACTGGAGCTGAGTCCGCCAGAGCCAGCCAGTTGCGCCGGGAGTCATATCGAGTGCGAACGAATTGATTGGGGCGCTGTCGATGTAAGTCCCGTCAAAAGTGAGTTTGGCTGAGTGGCGGCGGAAGTACCAGACCAAGCCGCCCGCTCGCTCGTCGGAGCTTTGGTCGGCTCCGCCCAGAGTTCCTGAGTTTCCCACGACGCGCGACCAGCGGGCGAGCGCTTCGAGTTTTCGCGGAATCAGAAAGTAGCCTGACTGCAGCCAGAATCCGTGATCGAACAGGTCGGGCAGGCTGCCCCCCTCAAAGCTGTTGATGTTGCGAAAGTAATATTCGCTCGTGAAGGAGAAGCCACGGTATTTGGCTGACCAGTCGACGCAGTAAGTTGAGACGAGATACTGGTCGATCGCAGCGGGGAGGATTGAGGCCAGAGTCAGGCCGGAATCGACGACGCGAATCTCGCCGAATTCGGTGGCACCTTCGCGATTTATGGCACTTGTGGCGAATGCTGTTCCGACTCGCGTTGCGAGTGTCTCATGGAAATCCCAGTCACAAAGGTCATCGGCTCCCCATTCCCCACGCGGATGAGCCGCGAGGCGAGCAGAAACGGCGAAGTTATTATCCAGTTGCCCCGCAGTTCCGGTTTCGGCACCACCGGTGATCAGCCCGTTAAAGACAGCCGTTTCCCAAGTGACGAGTTGTCCCCAGGGACGTCGCTCGCCGTAGAGGCCAACTGCGAGGCTGCGGTTGGCATCAAAATACATGCTGGCCATCGATCGGTCCGTAAATTGAAATCGCTGACCAGAGATGAATCGGGCCAGAGTAAACGGAATTTTGTACTGGCCGGCTTTGACTACGAATGCTCTCTTTTGAAAGCCAAGATCGTGATGCCCCAGATCGTAGCTCAGATAATAATCGAGTAACTGAATGTTGTCGTTCGATGCGCTGCGGGCATCGAGAGCGATGAAGTAAGAAAAATCGGGTGTAAATGCATGGCCTGAAAAAATCAGCCGCGCTCGCTTAAGCTGGAATTGGTTTAAATCTCGAGACGGGCCGTCTGAGATGAAATTGGTCATACGAAAGTGCCCCCAGCCGTTGAACTTCAGACGGAATGGGAAGTCTTCGTCTTTTAAGTCCTTGATCTCCCGGCCGGAAATAACGAACCCTTGGTCGTAGCCAACTCGTAAGTTGCGGTTCAGAAAGTCGAGGGTGTCTTTCTCGCGTTCGTCGAGGGAGTTGGCTGGCGTCTGATTGAATTCCTGAGCAGCAAAAAAGCTTGAACCCGAATTCTGGGCTGGGGAGATAGTAGGCGCGTAGGTTTCAGTCGAGGAGAACTCTTTGGGGAGGCTTGATGATGTTTGCGTCGGAGAGCCGTCACTGAAGTTAGGCGAACTCGGCGAGGCGGGGCTGGGTTGATTCCACCCTGGTGACTCTTGCCCAAACGAGAGTGCCGGCCAGAGCGTGAAGATAAGCAGCCAGCAGTGGACTCGCACTTTCCCCGGTAAATCGCCGCTGATGAATCGCTGGATTTTGGTGACGAGCAACATGGGGCCAACTGGAAACGGAGACGGGCCGCTGAAATGCTGGCGCGCAGGAGTGCCTGATTGCGGCCGGATAATTTACGTAATCGGCAAGGTTTGACAGTCGGCTGAACTGAATCGTTTGATATCGGACATTCGAGCGGCCTCCCTTTGGGGCATTGTCTCGATGAGCACGCTAGCCAAGGCATGCGACTTGACCGAATAAAGGTAGTGCGACTGGTTTTTCCAGCTTCTTTTGGTCGAGACTAAAGTTGGCTTCGCCCAGCTTGTGGAGTTTGACTATGTTGACTGCCTTCGCCCGTGTTCCTCTGTGCCGCGCCGCAGTGATTCTGTTGGCCTGTTTGCTATCAAGCCAATTGCTGGCTCAGACTCCCAGCGTGACCGGTTCAAATACCATTCGCCTCAGCGACGGTTCGGTTTACCGCCCGGTGCTCTGGTCCCAGGAAGGCGAAGGAGGGAGGGCCGCCGAGGGCTCTGAAGAAAGAGCGAGCGAGGCAGAGCGCGAGTTTGAAGAAGAGGATGAAGAAGAGGAACTCGAAACCGATCGGGATTCATTCACACCAGCGACTTCGACCGTGGCTCGCGGACGGTTGCTGGTTGAGTCAGCCTACTCATTTATCGACAACCGAAGAGTCGCCGAGACGCATAGCTATCCTGAGTTGTTGTTGCGTTACGGCTGGAGTGACATTGTCGAGTTGCGATTCGGAGCCAATTACGAGATCGGCGGCGCCGGGAATCCGGTTTCCGGCAACGTGTCTGACTTTGAGGAGGAAGAGAGCGAACTGGAGGAAGAGTCGAAGATCCTCTACGGGGCAAAATTCTTTCTCAGTAAACAGCGAGGCTGGACTCCCAAAAGCAGTTTCATTCTGCAGGGCTTCACGCCGACTTACGGCGTATCGAATTTGACAACGATGTCGGCAAACACAGTATTTGGTTGGAAGCTTCGAAATGGCTGGGTTTGGGACAACGCGATGCGTTTTGCAACCAGCGGTTTTGAGGACGACCACTTCAATGTTTGGTCACCTTCGACAGTCATGAAAATCCCGCTGACCGAGCGGCTGAAAGTTCATGCCGAGTATTTTGGGGCGATGACCAGCGGGCGTGAGAAGGAGACGACTCAGCATTTCTTCAGCCCGGGTGCCAGTTACCTGCTGAATCGCAATTTCGAGGTCGGTTCGCGACTCGGTTGGGGACTCAATGAGCAGTCGCCGAACTTCTTCTTGAACGTCGGTCTTGGCTGGCTGTATTAATCGCCGCAAGATGAGACGTTTTGCTTATCGCAACCGCTCTTAGTACCGGCGGTTATTCGTCGGTTTCAGAGGCTGTCTCTAGGACTTGGCCGTTATTCGGCTCGCTCACGTCTGACTTCTTACTTGGCGCCGAACTCGGCGCGCAGGCTCCCGCCATTCACGTCGAGATTCCGAACTTGGGCAGAATCCAAGCCTGCAGCGCGAACCAAGCGATGATGAAGGCAACAAAAATCCAGAGTTCGTTCATCTTGGTGCTCTTTATCAAGGTTTAGCAGTGTGGGCTGGCGAGCGGCCCTTAGAGTTGCGGATGGTTTGGCCAATTGGATTTCAGACTGAATTCGCTTTAACCGCGGCCATATTGGAAAGCTGTCTCAACGCGTACCGTTTTTCGGTCGACCACTTAACGCCAAATTATTCGCTGGAAACGACCGAGTCGCAGCGGAATCGGCATGATTCAGACCGATTTTTCGGCCTGCTCTTGGGAGCCGATTGAGTGGCGGTAGAAAGGGACCTAAAATCCGGTCCTGCGGGAGAAGTGAATTCCTTGTTACTCGATGGACAAATTTGGGGACCCAATCATGAAATTGAATTGGATGGTTTGCCTCGCTCTGGTTGCCGGCGGTGTTTGGGCTCAGCCCAATTCCGTGTTGCTGGCACAAACAGATGCGGGGGGCAAAGCCACTGTGGAGCGGAAGGCTCCTGAAAAAGTGACTACGGTTGAAGGTGTCACGGAGTATCGCCTGGGCAACGGAGCTCGAGTGCTGCTTTTTCCAGAAAACTCTCGACCGACGATCACCGTCAACATGACCGTGATGGTCGGCTCGCGTCATGAGGGCTATGGCGAAGCCGGCATGGCTCATTTGCTGGAGCATATGGTTTTTAAGGGGACTCCGACATTCGCAGATGTTCCCAAGGCGCTCCGCGACCACGGGGCTAGTTTCAACGGGACGACCAACTTCGACCGTACGAATTACTTCGAAACCCTCCCTGCGACCGACGAGAATCTCGATTTCGCGATTCATCTCGAGTCCGACCGCTTGGTCAACAGTTACGTGCGCCGCGAGGATTTGGTCTCTGAGTTCACTGTGGTTCGCAACGAATTCGAGCGCGGAGAGAACAGCCCTGAGGCCGTGCTCTCGCAGCGAGTGCAAGCTGCTGCCTTTGAATGGCACAACTATGGCAAGACGACGATCGGCAATCGCTCGGACATCGAACGCGTGCCGATCGACAACCTGCAAGACTTTTATCGCAAGTATTACCAGCCCGACAACGTGGTGCTGATTGTCACCGGCGCGTTTGAAGAAAAGCGGGCTCTGGAACTGGCTGATAAGTATCTGGGCAGTATCCCGCGACCCACTCGACGGCTCGGGGCGACTTACACGGAAGAGCCTCCCCAAGACGGCGAGCGGAATGTCATCCTGCGTCGCGTCGGTGGTCTTCCCTATGTGATGTCCGTCTACCACATGCCAGCCGCTTCGCATCCCGATTGGGCTCCGCTGAGCATCTTGGGCAGCGTGCTTTCGGAATCTAAAGTTGGATTGCTCGAAAAAGTTTTGGTTGAATCGAAACTGGCGACAAGTGCTTCGGCTCGCGCTGACAACTCGCACGACCCGGGCCTCTTTACGGTTGCAGCTCAACCGGCCGAAGGCAAGCTGGACGAAGTCCGCGGCTTGTTGATTTCGACGATGGAGAGCCTTTCAAGTTCGCCCGTCACTTCGGAGCAGGTAGAGCGGGCCAAACTCCGCAACAAGAACAGCGTG
>JBJTQD010000392.1:0-1616 GCA_046075445.1 Planctomycetota bacterium | reverse complement strand
GTACCATTGTTGAACAGTGGTCCACCCCGGTCTTGTGCAAACCTAAAAGTGACTGCGCACAACTAGGTAGAGACAATCAAAGGGGTACCTCAGGCCGAGAATCAGCCTGAAAAAGAAACAGCCCGCATCGCTGCAGGCCGGAGAGTGGCTGAAGTTGTGGACAACCGCAAAGCGGACTCGTCCGGACTCACGCCAAGACAAGTCGTAAGAATTGAAAACCCTGTTTAGCCGTTTAAGCGGGCATCAATCAGAAGTTCAGGTGGCGGCCGTGTCGCGTCCAAGAGGAAGGCTAATTCAAGAGGCTTACAGCTTCTCCCCAACCCAGGCGTCCCAGTCGTCCCACAGGTCTCAAAAGTCCCACGCCTCCGCTAGCCAGCAGTCATCCGTCATTCGATCGAAAGAAACTTTTGCCCTCGGCGATGCCAATGGTCGCCCAGTTCCTTCCGCAGCTCAACCATCCAGCGGTTGAGCGACGCCGCCTCGATGCCAAGGTACTGGGCGAACACCTCTCTCAGTTTACCGAGTTTGCCTTTGGTCTTTTCCTCGTGCCGCGACATGAAAGCTCGCCAAAAATGCTGCAGCACGAAACGCCGGATGTACAACTGAAATTGCTTTTCCCGTTTTGTCTCGATTAAGACCAGCTTGTGCCATTCCTTTAGATGAACTGATTCAGCGCTCGGGTGCCGAGCTCGCTGGAGTGCTGGCCGAAGAAGGTCCGCGGGCGGAATCGGTGCGATGTCTGGCACGGCCAGATAGACCGACCCGGTAGCAGGCAGAAACCGTTTGGGAAACTGGCTCCCGTAGGTCAGCGAAACGGCGGCAACCTCGGGAAGGTAGGGAGCGACCAGAGCCTGCAGCCTCCAGCGTTGCAGGAAGGCGTAGAAATCCTGATCACACTCCTGCAACTTCTCGGTGCCTTCCGGTAACTCAGTTTTGGATTCCTCCGTCGCGGACCAAAGTCCAACTCCGAATTTTCGGAATCCAATCTGAGCGACAAAGGGCATCCACTTGTCCAGCAGCGCCTCATGCTCCTCCAGAAACTCAGGATTGGTCATTAACCACCCGCGGTAGGCGCGATGGTTCGTCTCGTTCCATTTAAGCCACTCGTTGAGCTGCTCAAGTTCCGCCTCGAACTTCGCTTTGTTTCCCCGAGCGATTCCAAGTGCTTTGGCCGTTTGATAGTCAAAGTTGAGCGATTCACTTTCAGCGAGCCCTTGGTATGGAATCGGTGCACCGTCAAGAAACCCGACCTCTAACGCGCAGTCGCCAACGACGGCCGATGTGGTCGTCTCCAGGTTAAGTTCGTCCTCCGTAAATGAACCAGCACCCAGCACCTTGATGACGCTCTGCTTAAGCCGCAGAGGAAGCGGGTAGAAGTACCGATTCTTGATCAGGGGATGGTTCTCAAGACCGTAACCCCCGAGAGACAGGTCGATCGCTCCTTCAGGCAGAGGAATGCGGGGCGCGTCGTCCGATTGGTGATTCATCGAGGCATCGACCAAAAAGAGGGTGGGAATCGCGGGACCAGGGCAACGACTCACTCAATGGCGGTCGTCATCCCTAAAGGTCGCGGCAAAGGTAGCCGAGCGACCCATCGACATTAGGTCCGGTCTGAA
>JBJTQD010000391.1:0-1152 GCA_046075445.1 Planctomycetota bacterium | reverse complement strand
TGAAGGTATTCGCTTTGCCGATAGCCGGGTTGAATCCCATCTTCGGCTTTCCATGTTCCCGTCGAGAAGACGCTGGGGGCCTCCGTTTCAAATCGCTTGCCATCGATCACGATCGCATCGATGCGCACGTTGCGGTCGATCCCGTTTGCCGGGTCATACAAGTCATTGAGAAACGCGAGGCGAATTTGATCGGCGTTGACGGTCGCCGGCGTGGTGTAGCTGAGCGTAACAAACTGCCCGCCATAGGCATTCCCGCCGAGGTTACTCCAAGTCTGTACCGGCGCGTTGTTGATTTGCAGTTGTAACTGCTCTTGGTTGGTCACGCCGGCAGCGATGACTTGGATAGTCGAAAGGACCCGGCGATCCTCGAGAGTGACGTAATCGAGCATGGCAGGCGCGTTCAGTTCGCGCCGCAGCTTATTGAGACGATTCATGGGTGTTTATCAATGCTGGGGAATCAAAGATGAGCGGCGGCAGAAGGCCGGGCAATCCCAGTTTAATTGGAGAATTTCCGGCCGAAAGCGGAACGGAATTGGGATTTAACATGCGGGGGGTTTTGGAAGCGAGAGGCCGCGCATGGTGAGTGAGATTTTTGGGACCTATGGGACGGTTGGGTGAAGAGAAGCCCGCAGCAATTCAGGCCACGCGCCTAAATTCCGCATTCCGCCTTTCACACAATTCCCTCGACCACCTTTCCGTGCACATCCGTCAACCGGAAGTCGCGGCCTTGGTAACGGAACGTGAGCCGCTCGTGATCGATACCGAGTTGATTCAGAATCGTGGCCTGCAAATCGTGCACGTGCACGGGATCTTTCGCGACCGAGTAACAGAACTCGTCCGTCTCCCCGTAGCTGTGACCGGGGCGGAAGCCTCCGCCGGCGAGCCAAACGCTATAGCACTTGCCGAAGTGATCCCGCCCGTGACCTCTGGGGTTGTTAACATCGCCTTGAACAAAGACAGTTCTTCCAAACTCGGTGCCCCAAAGTACGATCGTGTCCTCGAGCATACCGCGCTGTTTCAGGTCACGTACCAACGCTGCGGCTGGCTGGTCAGTGTCCTTGCACTGCTCGGCGAGTTGGAAGCTGAGGTTGTTGTGCTGGTCCCAGCCCGAGTGCATGAGCTGAACAAAACGGGTGCCGCGCTCCAGCAGCC
>JBJTQD010000390.1:0-2491 GCA_046075445.1 Planctomycetota bacterium | reverse complement strand
CGACTTGTTAGAAGAGCTGCTGCCGGAATTCGAGCTGGAACCGGATTCGGAGGAATCGGCCGAGAAATTGGCGATGTCATCGTCGGTGTTATCCTCTCCGTCGGGGCCCACCGACCAAATGTCGGGAAAGTCTTCCGAGCCGTGGGTCGAGGGGTACTCGTACTTGTACTCGTTGCCCCAAGGATCGACCAACTTATCGAGGGAGCCTTCCATGTAGGGGCCATCCCACTTTTTCGATCTCTTTTCGTCGGCGGGAGCTTCATACAGAGCTGCGAGTCCCTCTTCGGTTGAAGGGAAGGTTCGATTGTCTACGTAGTAGGAATCGAGGCCTTTCTTGATTCCGAAGATGCCCATGTTGGCAGCCTTGATTTCGGACTTCTTTTGGGAGCCTAGGATTCGGGGTGCGACGAGGGCGATCAGGACAGCCATGATCGAAAGGACGATCAGGATTTCCAGCAAACTCATACCGGAACGTTTCATTTTCTCACCTTACAAAACTGACCAAGTGGCTCTGTCCGGTACGGGCCCAACGCCCAACCGTAAGGAACAGGCATCCTGCCAGAGGAGCCACCATTCTACCATTTCAGAAATCCTTCTCCTAACCGATCGCGTTGCTCATGTCATATACGGGCAGGAGCAATCCGAGCAGTATGAACAGGACGGCTGCGGCAATAATCAGCAGCATGATCGGTTCGATCATCCGCACGAGAATGTCCAGTCGTCGTTGTATCTTCTTGTCACTTGTGTCTGCGATTTTAAGCAGGACTTGTTCGAGTGAATTGGATTCTTCGGCAATGCGAATCATTGCCATTGTGGCCGGCGGGATCAGTCCGCTGGACGTCAGTGGCTTGGAAAGCGTTTCACCAGCGGAAACATTTTGCGCGGAGGCGATGATGGCCTGTTCAAGCAGTTTGTTGCCGATCGATTTGCTGCTGATCTCCAGCGAGCGGAGCAGCGGGACACCGTTGGCGAGCAGAGTGCCGAGAATGCGGCAGAATCGCGAGACAGCGCTTTGGCGGACGATATCGCCCATGATTGGCAGGTGGAGAACCCAGCGGTCGACCAGTTGCCGACCCCAAGCGGTGCTCAAGAAATGTCGCACTGCGAAAAAAATACCAACGCAGCCGATCAGAATCAGCCAGCCTTGGTTGATCATGATCAATCGGGTGCTGAGCAGCACTTCGGTGATCAAGGGCAACCCCGCTCCGGATTCGACCAAGCGATCAAATAGTTGCTGGAAGCGGGGCACGATGAAGAGCATGAGGAAGATGGTCACCAAGACTCCGGCGACGATCAGGAAAATGGGATAGGCCATCGCCGAGGTGATTCGACCTTTGAGTTCGGCTTGTCGCTCGAGATACTCAGCGACGCGTCGGAGGGCACCTTCGAGGAAACCACCCTCAGCGCCGGCTCGGATAATACTGACGGCCACATCGGGGAAGACTTGTGGGTATTTGGAGAGAGCCTCTTCCAATGCAATACCCTCGGAGACGGCTGCACGGACCTCTCCAAAAATCTTTCCCAGGCGAGGGTGCGTTGATTCCTTGGCGAGCACGTCCAGAGTTTCGAGGAGGGCGACACCGTTCTCAAGCAGGTCGGCCATCTGATTGAGGTTGGTCGCGAGAACTTCGGCCGAGACACCTTGAGGCTTGATCAATTCCAGCAGTGGTACGGTTGGCCCTTGGGTGTCCTTAAGTGTGATCGGGAAGAGTGATCGCTGCCGCAACTCATTGATGGCCTCGCGGCGCGAGGGAGCGGAGATCGACCCTTGCGTGGTCGTCCCGTCGAGTGCTCGAGCTTTGTAGGCGAATTGGGGCATGGTTGATTAAAAACTTGAAGAGGTTGGTTGGCAGTTTAACTGTGGTCGGTTTTGGTGACGCGAATGACTTCTTCGATGGTGGTACTGCCCGAGAGGACGCGTTCCCAACCGCTGAGACGAAGGGTTTTCATGCCGAGCCGGATCGCCGCTTTTTGAATCTCCAAAGTGGTTGCGCGTTCGTTGGCGAGTCGGCGAATCTCGTCGTTCACGCGAAGCAACTCGTAGATACCATTTCGGCCCCGGTAGCCAACGTTGCGACAGGTTCGGCAACCGACTGCGCGGTAGATTGGTTGTCCGCCGTTCTGATATTGTTCCCAAGGAAAGTCCTCGGGGATTTCGTCGTGAACCGGAACGTAGGGTTCACGACATTCTTTGCAGAGGACGCGGACGAGGCGTTGGGCAAGCACACCTTCAAGCGTACTGGAGACAAGAAACGGTTCGACGCCCATGTCTCCCAATCGCATGAAGGCGCCGGCTGCGTCGTTGGTATGGAGGGTGCTGAAGACCATGTGACCGGTGAGCGAAGCTTGCGTTGCGTTCTCGGCCGTTTCGAGGTCGCGAATTTCACCGACGAGAATGACGTCGGGGTCATGGCGAAGGATGCTGCGCAAACTGGCTGCGAAAGTCAGTCCGACCTTGTGGTTGACTTGAATCTGGTTGATCCCATCGAGG
>JBJTQD010000389.1:0-5738 GCA_046075445.1 Planctomycetota bacterium | reverse complement strand
GTACCAGCACGCGCTCTATGTCGCTGACTGGAGCTACGGCATTCTCTATGCGATTCACCTCAAGCCCGAGGGCGCCACGCTCGTCGGCGAAAAAGAAGTCTTCTGCACCGCTCCGGGGCTGGCTGTCACCGACGTGGCGGTCCATCCCAACGGGTCGATGTACTTCCTGATCGGAGGACGACAGTCGCAGTCGGCTCTGTTCCGCGTTGACTACCGCGGCAGCGAATCGACCGCCGCCGCAGCCTACCCAGAGCCGACGGAAGAATCGCTGATTCGTCGCCACCTTGAATCGTTTCACACCGCCAGTCCGGACAAGGCAGAGCAAGTCGTGAAGGAAGCTTGGCCGATGCTCAAGCACCCAGACCGTTTCGTTCGCTATGCGGCTCGCGTTGCAATCGAACGGATGCCGGTCGACAGCTGGCGAAATCGAATCTGGCAAGAACAGGATTCGCAGGCCGTTCTGGAAGGCTGCTTGGCCCTGACCCGCTGTGGTAAGCCAGAGGACCAAATGCCGATTTTGACCAAGCTGCACGACTTGGAAAAAGTCGCTCTGACTCGGGACCAGCAGTTGCATCTGCTGCGCACCGTTGGGCTTTCCTTTATCCGGCTGGGCGAACCGAGCCCGGAAATCTGTGCCGCAGTCGACGAAGCACTCAATCCGATATTCCCCTCGGGCGACACTTATCTCGATCGGGAAATGTGCCGCTTGCTCGTTGCCGTTCAATCTCCAAACGTTGCGGCGAAGGCAGTTGACCTGCTGGTCAATGGCAAGAACCAAGAAGACCAAATCATGCTCGCTTACTGTCTCCGTCCGCTCCGCACGGGCTGGAATCCAGACTTGCGAGAGAAGTACTTCCAGTGGTTCCTCGACGCCGGCAAGTACCGTGGAGGCAACTCCTTCCGCGGCTTCCTGCAGAACATGCGTACCGAGGCCATCGCAACTTTGGCCGACGCCGAGAAGGAAAAGTACGCCGTCCTGACCAATCAACCGATCGAGCCGATCGCTCAGAAACTTCCCGAAGAAACTCGGGCAATCGTCAAGAACTGGGAACTGAACGATTTCGACAACTTGAGCAATGAAGCGTTTGCGAACCGCAACCTGAAAAATGGCGAGCAGATGTTCGTCGTCGGACAGTGCTACAAGTGCCATCAGGTTTCCGGTTCAGGTGGAAGCGTCGGGCCCGACTTGACCGCTGCTGGCCGACGATTCAATCCGCACGACTTGCTGGAGACGATGATCGTTCCAAGCAAGGAAGTCTCTGACCAGTACCGCGCGACTACCTTCCAGATGGACGACGGCCGGCTGATTACAGGACGCATCGCCAACTTGGCTGGCGGCAATTACATGGTTCAGACCAACATGCTCGACCCGGGCAACTTCACCAACTTGAGCGCTGCCAATATCGAAGACCGAAAACCATCGGAAGTTTCGATGATGCCCAAGGGACTGCTCGATACGATGACCAAAGATGATGTGCTCGACCTGCTCGCCTATCTCCGATCGGTTTCCGACTCGGCGATGGGAGCGACTGGCGGTCAGCAGTAATCCAAGTCCGCCTCCAGCGGAGAACCTTACGCTGGAGGCGGAGTCACTTTTACAAATCAATCACTCACTCCATTCCCTCGAAGGATGAACATGTCGACTGTTGAAAAGCGCTACGCGCACGTGACTTATGCTTGGGACGCCAAGCGGGCCGCTAATTTGAATGGGCTGCAGACTTTGGTTTACCGCTCAAACTTGCTCGGCGATGACGGCCGAATCACCAATACCGGTGGCGGTAACACCTCCTCCAAGCTGGTTGAGACCGACCCGCTGACCGGAGAGCAAGTCGAAGTTCTTTGGGTGAAGGGATCAGGTGGTGACCTGCGAACCTCAAACGCGGAGAACTTTTCTTCGCTTTACATGAGCAAGCTCGTCGACCTGCAGAAGATTTATCTCGCGGCCACTCCGCGCGGTGCGAAGACGCCGATCGAAGACAAGATGGTCGGCTACTATCCGCACTGCACCTTCAATCTGAACCCTCGGGCTTCTTCGATCGACACGCCTTTGCACGCTTTTGTTCCTTGGAAGCACGTCGATCACACGCACCCCAACTCCGTAATCTCGGTCGCGGCGACGCGGCGCTCGAAGGAATTGACGCAGGAGATCTTCGGTGACGAAATCGCTTGGACTCCGTGGATGCGGCCTGGCTTTGAACTGGGACTGACCCTGCAGCGGCTGTGGGAAGCCAAGCCCGACCTCAAGGGAGTGGTCCTCGGACAACACGGACTGCTCAACGGAGCCAATGACCAGTACGAGGTTTACGAGATGAGCCTCGACCTGATCGACAAAGCAGCTCGCTATATCGAAGCCCGCGACCGCGGCGAAAAAACCTTCGGTGGCCAGAAGTACAAGTCGCTTGAGAAGGCGCCGCGCGAAGCGATTCTCGAACAGCTATTACCGTGGCTCCGCGGAGAGCTATCGCGTCAACAGCGAGTGATCGGCACACTGCAGACTGATGCCACGATGCAGCGATTCGTCAACAGCGTCGACGCGCCCCGTTTGGCCGAACTCGGGACCAGTTGCCCCGATCACTTCCTGCGGACCAAGATCAAGCCGATGTATGTCGACTGGAATCCGCAGACCGGTGACTTTGCCGGACTGAAGCAATTGATCGTCAGCGGCCTGGAGAAATACCGCCAGGATTACGCCGCTTACTATGAACGCTGCAAGCATTCCGATTCTCCAGCGATGCGCGGCGCGGACCCGACGGTTATTCTGATCCCGGGAATCGGCATGATCGCCTGGGGCAAGACCAAGAGCGAGTCACGCGTGACGGCCGAATTCTACAACTGTGCCGTCGATGTGATGCGCGGAGCGGAAGCGATCGACGAGTACATCGCGCTGCCCGAGCAGGAAGCGTTTGATATCGAATACTGGCTGCTTGAGGAAGCCAAACTGAAGCGAATGCCGCCAGAAAAGCCTTACGCCCGGCGCGTCGTAATGGTTGTCGGTGCCGGCAGTGGCATCGGCAAGGAAGTGGCTCATCGCTTTGCCAACGACGGCGCTCACGTTGTCTGTGCTGACCTTGACCCGCGTGCTGCCCAGCAGACGGCCGATGAACTGACCGCCAAGCACGGGCTCGGAATCGGTGTGGCTGGGAGCGAGATCTCTGGCTGCGGCCCGGCAATCAGCGTCGGTGTCGACATCACCAAACGAGAGA
Organism: Planctomycetota bacterium; assembly: GCA_046075445.1. Lineage (GTDB taxonomy): Bacteria > Planctomycetota > Planctomycetia > Pirellulales > Pirellulaceae > BJ22. The sequence continues at coordinate 2,535 of JBJTQD010000389.1, read as the reverse complement.
GCATCCGCGCGGCGCTGCTGCAAACGCTGCTCGCATACGGTGGGCTTGACCACCTCGTCATTAAGGCTGGCATTTATGTCTCGCCGCGACCCGATGGTACGATTCCCGATGATGCTTGGGGCCTGACATTCGATGTCAACGTGATTGGTCCGGCGCTCGTTGCCGATGAAGCAAAGAAGGTTTTCCAAGCCCAAGGGCTGCGAGGCAGCATGGTCGTGACGACCAGCGTCAACGGAATGGTCAGCAAGAAGGGAAGCCTCGCTTACGACGCCTCCAAGGCTGCTGCCAACCATCTTGTCCGCGAGCTGGCAGTGGAACTTGCGCCGCTGGTCCGCGTCAACGCAGTTGCTCCGGCAACCGTCGTCGCTGGCAGCTCGATGTTCCCTCGCGACCGCGTGATCGCTTCCTTGTCGAAGTACAACATTGCCTTCACGGAATCGGAATCGACTGAAAGTTTGCGCGATAAGCTGGCCAAGTTCTATGCCGAGCGGACGCTGACCAAGGTGCCGATCCTCCCGGCCGACCAAGCCGAAGCGATCCTGTTCCTGACGGGCGACAAGGCTTCTAAGACGACCGGCCAAATTGTGGCGGTCGACGGCGGTTTGGTCGAAGCGTTCGTTCGCTAACGGTCAAGCTTGAGGGGCCGTAGGACTTTCCTGCGGTCCTCGCGGAACACTACAGAGTGATCACCTGTCAAAGGAGTCAAGATGCGAGTCCATTTGGCGATCGATCTAGGTGCTGAATCCGGCCGCGTGATCGCGGTCTGGATCGGCGGCCGCAGTGTCCAGATCCACGAGCTGCTCCGCTTCTTTCACCAACCGATCGAGCTCCCTACCGGGTTGCACTGGAACATCGCGCAGATTTGGGCTGAGATTCTCAAAGGGCTCGGCGCCGCGGCGGCTTGGGCTGGTGAATCGGGTCATGAAGTCGCCTCCGTGGGCTGCGATGTCTGGGGAGTCGATTGGGCGCTGATCGACCCGAGCGGCGAAGTCGTCGCGATGCCGCACGCCTATCGCGACCCCCGCAACCGGAAGTTTTACCAGGAGGCACTCGGCCTGCTGGGGGTCGATCGGATTTATCAGACGACCGGCATCCAGCTGATGGACCTCAACACGCTCTACTCGCTGCTCGCGTTTGTTCGGACCAGCCCGCGGCTGGTTGAAGCGGCTGATCGACTGCTGTTTATCCCCGACCTGATCCACTACTGGCTCTCGGGCGATCAGGTTGTCGAGCGGACGATCGCTTCCACCAGCCAAATGATCGACGTCCGCACGGGTCACTGGTCGAAGGAACTCCTTGAACCTCTGGGGATTCCAACGCGACTGCTCGGTCCGATCTCGCCTGCGGGAACCGTCGTGGGCCAACTCCGTGCAGCGGTCGCCTCGACGACTGGACTGTCCACTGGCGTGAAGGTGATCACCCCCGGCTCGCACGATACGGCCAGTGCCGTAGCAGCAGTCCCCGCAACGGGCAGCCAGTCATGGGCCTATCTCTCCAGCGGAACGTGGTCTCTGCTGGGCGCGGAACTCGACTCTTCGTGCACCAACGCGAAAGCTCAAGCGGCGATGTTTACGAATGAGGCCGGCGTGGGCGACAAGATTCGCTTCTTGAAAAACATCGCCGGACTCTGGTTGGTTCAGGAGTGCCGACGCGCCTGGCTCAAGTCGGGCGAGGAATACACCTACCAGCGATTGGCCGAACTAGCGGCGAATGAACCGGGCGGACGGACGCTGGTCAATCCGGCGTATCCAAGCTTTCAGACACCCGGCGATATGCCTGCGAAAATTGCCGAGTACGCGCAGGCAACTGGCCAACCCGTTCCGAGCACGCCGGGTCAATTCGTCCGCTGCTGCCTCGACTCGTTGGCCTTGGCTTACCAGCGGACGGTCAGTTTGCTCGAAGGTGTTCTGGATCGCCGAATCGATGTGCTGCACATTGTCGGCGGCGGTGGCCAGAATCGACTGCTCAACCAATTGGCTGCGAACATGCTCGAGCGCCCAGTGGTTGTCGGGCCGCTGGAAGCAACGGCGATCGGCAATGGACTGGTCCAAGCGATGGCTTGTGGCGAGCTGAAGAATCTCGAAGAACTCCGCGGCTTGATCGCCGGCAGCGATTTGATCGTCGGACGCTATGAGCCTCAAGCTGAGGCCGAACGCAATTCCTGGCAGGAACGATTTCAGCAACTCGTGAAGTAATGTCCACCGCGACCGAACCACAGCCCCCCTCCCCTACCCCGTTCAATCGCGATCCGGTGTTTCGAGCTGTTGGTTTGACCAAGGTCTATCGGATGGGCGAAGTGGAAGTCCACGCCTTGCGCGGATTGGATATGGAGTTGTATCGCGGCGAATTTGTCGTCCTGCTTGGGCCTTCGGGGAGCGGTAAGTCGACCTTGCTCAACATTCTCGGCGGCCTCGACGTGCCGACGGCCGGGCAGGTTTTTTACGAGCAGCAGAAGTTGACCAATTACTCGGAAGCAGCACTGACGCGATATCGCCGCCACAGCGTTGGCTTTGTCTTTCAGTTCTACAACCTGAT
>JBJTQD010000388.1:0-2207 GCA_046075445.1 Planctomycetota bacterium | reverse complement strand
GTTTGCCCAGCATCAGTTTGAGGCGGTGCTGAATCTCGCCGCGCGGGCCGGGGTGCGGTATAGCATGGATAACCCGCACGTTTATCTGACTACCAACGCGATGGGGAGCCTGAATCTGCTGGAGGGGATGCGCGAGCAGGGGTGCAAGAAGTTTGTGCTGGCGTCGACGAGTTCGCTGTACGCTGGCCAGCCGATGCCGTTTGTCGAAACGCTCCCGGTAAATACGCCGATCTCGCCCTATGCGGCATCGAAGAAGGCAGCCGAGGTGATGGCTTATTCCTATCACCATCTCTACGGGATCGATGTCTCGGTGGTGCGGTACTTTACGGTCTACGGCCCGGCGGGGCGGCCCGATATGAGCATCTTCCGCTTTATCAAGTGGATCGATCAGGAGACGCCGCTGGAGGTGTTTGGCGATGGAAGCCAGGCCCGCGATTTCACTTACGTCGACGACATTGCCCGCGGGACGATCGCGGCGATCAAGCCGCTGGGATATGAGATCATCAACCTCGGTGGTGGAAAGAACCCGGTCTCACTGCAGACGATCATCGGGCGGCTGGAGGAACTACTGGGGAAGAAGGCGGTGATTGACAACAAGGCCTTCCACATCGCCGATATCAAGGAGACTTGGGCCGATATCGCGAAGGCGGAGAGGTTGCTGGGGTGGCGACCGACTGTAGGGCTCGAGGAAGGCCTGAAGCGGAGTGTGGCTTGGTACCGGGATAATCTGGAGTGGGCCGGCAAAGTGAAGCTGTAAAAGAACAGGCGAACCACTCATCGGCACTAATCGGAGAGAAATGAAGAGACTGTGACACGGCAGCGTTTTGAGTTTGAGAAGCTCATCGGCAAAGCTGGGCTGGAACGACTGGAGCGGCGGTGGTTTTTTTGGCCGCTGGTGTTTGTTCTGATCTCGAGTTTGATCACCGGTTTGAATGTCGTTCTGGGCCCGCACATTCAGCTCACGTTTCTGTTTGTCATTCCGGTCATGCTGACGGCTTGGCATGCTGGGTTTACAACTGCCGTGCTGATGACGGTGCTGCTAGTGCTGTCGCGACTGTGGGTCGCCTTGAACTGGGAAAGCGATATTACTCCGGCTTGGGCGGCGTGGTTCAATGCTGGGATTCGGCTGGTTATTTTGCTGCTCGTGATCAAGCTGGTGACCTACGCGCGAATCAAGCGAGACGCGGTGGTTGGGTTGTCGCGGCGCTTGATTGGTGTACGTGAAGGCGAACAGCAGCGGCTTTCGCGCGAATTGCATGATGATGTGGGGCAGCTGCTGGCCCTAGCCGAATTGAATCTGAACTCGGCCCTGGAAGCGACCTCGGGGAGAGAGTCGGAATTGCTGGGTCATTGCCAGACGGCGCTGCACTTGGCGACGGATCGGGTCAGGCATCTCTCCCGTGGACTTCGGCCGGTCAGCCTCGATGGGTTGGGGCTGGCGGCTTCGCTGCGGCAGTTGGTGATTTCGCTGCAGGACCAATCAGGCGTCGAGATTCATTTTCATGATGAACTGCAAGACCGGCGATTTCCTGAAGAACTGGAGACGCACTGCTACCGGATTGTGCAGGAGGCGCTAACGAATTGCCTAAAGCACTCCAAGGCGACGAACGCTTGGGTGTCGCTGGGGCTAGAGGGCGGAAGGCTGACCCTCGAAATTCAAGATGACGGCGAGGGCTTCGTCGTCGAGGATGCTTTGGCGGCGGCTCAGGATAACGGCTCGCTGGGAATGCTCGGGATGAGGGAGCGAGCAGAGATGCTAGGCGGAGAACTGCGAGTCGTTTCGACGCCGGGTGAAGGGACGATGGTCGAGTGCCGAGTTCCGGTGGCGGAGTCGGGGAGTGAGCTTGTCCCGAGTCGGTCGGTGGTGAGGCCGAGTGGGCTTGGCCAGATGGCGACTTGAGCGGTGAGGGCGGGGGATTACGTTCTACGATCGGGCAGCAACAAGCTGAAGGATTGAGCAAATGATGGCGACAGTTAATAAGACGATTGAAATCATGCTGGTGGATGACCACCAGTTGGTCCGCGATGCGCTGCGGTCGTGGCTGGAGAAGTTTTCGGACTTCGCGGTTGTGGCGGAATGCGGGGCGGGTAATGAAGTCCTGCCGCTGGTTGAGCTGAAGCGACCGGACGTCGTGGTGCTCGATTTGCTAATGCCGGGAATGAGTGGCCTGGAGGTGCTGGCTCGACTGCGGGAGCGGGTGCCCGAG
>JBJTQD010000387.1:0-1363 GCA_046075445.1 Planctomycetota bacterium | reverse complement strand
AACCGCCCGTGCCCCGCCAGGGGCGACGTTCGGTTCGACCTTCTCGATATTTGTTATTTCTTTACCCGGGGTGGCGGGGGGGGCCCGCTTGCGCCAGCGTCGGCCGCTCTACCCCGGGCTGGAGGCTGAAAGGCCGTTGGCCAGAAGAGCCGCATGGCCGTGTAGCGCGGTCGGAAGGCTTCTTTTCATTTCTTCGCTTACTCTACTGCTCTACTGTTCTCGCTACTACTTTCTCGCGCAGCGGTGGGTGCGCACCGCGGCGATCGTTTTCTTAATGCGAAATTCTCTTGCGCGGATGCGACCCACCCTACAACTCCTAAGACATCGCGCCCTGTCGGGGCGAAGAGCCGTGTACCAATGGATCGCGGCGGAAAGGATGTCTTCCGGCGACAGCGGGGTAATCGATGAAAAGTCAACACAAACCGCGTTTAGAGAACGACCAATTCCACTTCCCCGCAGCTTAATCGCTGGCCGGATTTGGAGGCGGAGCGTTTGACGGTCGCGAGGCCGAGCGGTTGAGGATCGGCGGGGGCTATTGAGGTGAGCGTTCCGACTACGGCTTCTTGCGAACGAATTTCGGCGGGGAGCGTCGCCGCTGGTATCGCCGAAAGACTGACTTTCACGAGCAAGCGATTTACATGCCCGAGCGAATCGATCCGGGCGACCGTTTCCTGACCGAGGTAACAGCCTTTGTCAAACGAGATCGCTTTCTCGTCTCGCTGCAGTTCTTGAGGCAGCGTCTCGTCGCTGGAGTCGACTCCAAATCGCGGACAGGCATGCGAGACTCGCCAGTGCTCAAGTTGCGACTCGCTCGCAACCTGAAATCGAGAAACATCAAACGGAAGCGAAACCGCTCCAGCCGCGGCGCGAGGATCGCTGGGCAAGACCAGCCAGCCCGGACCGCAAAACTCCCCAGCCGCGATCAGGCATGCTGCTTCTCCGTTACCGAACTGCCGCCAACTCCCCAGCGGTACTGCTTCGATCGGAGCTGAATCGGCTGTCGACCCAAACAGAAATCCTGTGCCAGCCAAATCGGCGGAGTGGAACGCGACTTTCTCCCTAATCAGAAATCGATCCAAGTGCGTTCGCAGTATTTCGGTCTGATTCGGCCAGCTAATCAGCTCGAGGCTCTCCTCTCGACAGAGAACATGGACGTGCCCGTGCAGCTTTCCCTTGAGATTCAGCACAAACGCTTCGCGCAGATCGCCCACTTGCATCCGCTTGATATCCGCCGTGCAAAAGTTGTGCAGGAATTTTACGCGGTCCGCGCCGCTGAGAATCAAGCGTCCAACGTCGAGGGCAGGGTAGTAGTGCATACGGGGCGGAGGGATACGGTTTAATTGGAACTCAGACGTTGCCTTAC
>JBJTQD010000386.1:0-6241 GCA_046075445.1 Planctomycetota bacterium | reverse complement strand
AAGATGGCGAGCCGCTCGATGTTTATGAAGTCCGCATGCTGAAGTCGCGAATCGAGGACTTCTATCATGAAAAAGGCTATCCCAAGACTCAGGTCGAAATTCTCGATGGCGACCAGCCCAACGACAGCAAAGTTGTCTTTCTGATCCATGAAGACGAAAAGCAAAGAATTTGGGATGTCCGCTTTGAGGGAAATACGATTGCGACTGACGATCGGCTGAAAACCTTCATCAAGAGCAAACCGGGAATTTTGAAAGTCTTCGGCGGGTTAGTAAAGCGAGAGGAAATCGATCAGGACATCTCTCGGTTGATGAGCTACTACCGCAGTCTGGGCTTTTTCAACGCCCGAATTGGACGTGAATTCACTGAGAGCAACGATGGTCGCTGGATGACACTACGGTTCATCATCGACGAGGGCCCGCGGTACCGCGTTCGCAACGTCGCCTTCATCGGCCATTCGAAATACACGCAGGAACAATTGACCGGTGTCCTGAAACTCAAGCCTGCCGATGGCGAGATGCCTGAATTCAATTCGGCCAAGATGGAACAGGACGTCGTCAACCTCCGCGACCTTTACGGTTCAGAGGGACATGTCTTCGCCGAAGTCGACGCCGAGCCTCGCTTTTTGGAGGAACCGGGACTGATCGACTTGGTCTACAAGATCAGCGAAGGCGAGCAGTACCGCGTGGGGAAAATCAATGTGCATATCGATGGTGACTATGGGGTTACGAAGCGAGAGGTGGTGCTCAATCGCCTTGGCATGAACCCCGGAGACGTGATCGATGTGCGGGAGTTGCGGAAATCAGAGCGTCGACTCGGCGCTGCTCAGATCTTTGCGGGCGATCCCTCGATGCCCGGTGCTCCACCTCAAATCGTCGTTCGTCCTCCCGAAACGAAGGAGCTTGAGGCAATGGCCCGCAAAAACTCTTCCGCAAGCGTTCGCCGCTAGTCCGCCCAGACCCGACCCAACTACTCTCCCTGACCAATCCATGAAATCGCCTTTGTGCTTAATCTTCAGCGGTCTGCTCACTGCGACCATCCTGCTGACAGCGGGCTGTGCCGGTGGAGTCCCCCATCAACTCGCGGGCAGAGCGCAGCCTCAATCAAGGCTTTGGCAGCAACCGGTCGTCGTGAGCGATGTCAAACCAATCGCGCCCTCGACTACGCCAAGCTTGACGCCCGCTGCCAATCCGGCGGCACAGTCTCTGGCGGCAACGATCACCCCAACTGGTAACAACTCGAATCCGGTCTCGGATAACACTTCGGCAGTAACGAATTCATTCCAAGTGGGCGCTTACAGCACCCCAACTTCGGAACCGTCATCGCAATCGAGTTCCGCGCCTGTCATCCGCGGTCAAAGTCCACAGCAACCGGTGCAGACCAGCGGCCAAACGATTGTCGATCCGAATCTAAGGCCGACCACTTACCAGTATCCAGACACTCCGGCCCTGCCTCCCGGCCAACTTCCCGGAGCGCAAATCGGGACGCCAGCTTTTCCGCAATCGGGAATAACCCAGTCATATGGCCCAGCCGGCAATCAGTCGTTCCCGCAAAACTATGCCGACCTCGATGTCTACGTCACCGAGACTATGACCGGCAAAATCAATATCGGCGGTGCTTACAATTCGGATAATGGTCTGGTTGGACAATTCATCATTGACGAGCGGAACTTCGACCTGTTCCGCTTTCCTCGGTCCTTCCGCGACATCACCGATGGAACGGCGTTTCGCGGGGCAGGGCAGGGCTTTCGCTTGGAACTGGTCCCTGGAAATCAAGTCCAACGCTATCTCGTAAGCTTCACCGAACCCTATCTCTTCGACACTGCAGTGAGCCTCTCGGTTAGCGGCTTCTTCTTCAATCGAAACTATTTCGACTGGGATGAAGAACGACTCGGCGGACGCGTGTCGCTCGGCTATCGCTTGACACCTGACGTCAGCGTAAGCGCCGGCCTGCGAATGGAAAACGTCAACCTTTCCGACCCGCGGGTAAATACCTCGCCTGAACTGAATGCTTCGCTCGGCAACACCGACCTTTACATGGCCCAATTTGGTTTGACCAGCGACACGCGCGACCATCCGTTCTTGCCGACTGATGGTCAATTCCTTTCGTTGACCTACAGTCAGGGATTCGGCGAAGTCGACTTTCCTCGAGGCGACATCGAAATCCGCCGCTATCGCTTGATGTACCAACGTCCTGACGGATCGGGAAGACATACGGTCAGTTTTGGAACGCGAGCTGGTTTCTCCGGATCGGGAACGCCGATCTTCGAGAACTACTTTGCTGGTGGTTTCTCAACGATGCGTGGCTTTGAATTCCGCGGCGCCAGTCCGCTGGAAGGCGGCGTAAGAGTCGGTGGCGAGTTCCAATGGCTCAATACGCTGGAATACATGTTCCCCGTCACGGCTGATGATATGATCAAAGCGGTCGTGTTCTGTGATTTCGGTACCGTTGAGCGGGAAATCGATATCAACTGGGACAACTTCCGCGTTGCGCCTGGTTTTGGATTCCGAATCCATATGCCGGCCGCCGGTATGGGAGCACCACTCGCGTTCGACTTTGCCTTCCCCGTCGCCAGTGCTGACGGTGACGAAGAGCAAATCTTCAGCTTCTATATGGGCCTAATTCGCTAGTAGCCCTGCCGCGGAGAGTGCAACTCAATCTAGTCAGGGCGAATCGAGGGTAAAGCGCCGTTGCGTCCACTAAGCAGCAAACCATGTCGAGCACCGCTGAACAACGTCTGAATGAGGCAGCTGAGCTATTCAGTTCCGCCGACAGTATTTTCTTTATCACCGGAGCCGGCATTTCGGCCGATTCCGGGCTGCCCACCTATCGCGGCGTCGGCGGACTTTACGACGGTCGCAAAACGGTCGACGGCGTCTCGATCGAAGAAGCTCTTTCGGCGGGGATGTTTCGCTCGCGTCCAGAAATCACCTGGAAATACATGGGTGAAATCGAGGCGAGCGCCCGATCAAAGACCTACAATCGCGGTCATGAGGTGATCGCTGAGCTTGAGCAGAACAAGCCGCGAGTCTGGGTGCTGACGCAGAATATCGACGGCTTCCATCTGGCTGGGGGCTCTCAGAACGTGATCGAAATCCACGGAACAATGCGCAGGATTCGGTGTACTCAATGCGGAAGGGTCAAGGAAGTTCCGACCTACGAAGGCATGCAGATTCCGCCGCAGTGCGAGTCGTGCAGCGGCATGATGCGGCCGGACGTGGTCCTGTTCGATGAGATGCTCCCCGAGAAAGCAACTCAGACTTTAGAGCGAGAACTGAGACAAGGATTCGAGCTATACGTCAGCATCGGAACATCCAGCGTCTTCCCGTACATCGTCCAGCCAATCCTTTACGCTCAGATGGTTGGTCTACCCACGATTGAAATCAATCCGGCAAATAAGACGGATATCTCGAAACTGGTGACCGTGCACGTACCACTCAGGGCCGCAGATGCGCTCGACAGGATCGCGCAAAAAATTGGGCTTTAAACTCACCCAAAAATCCGCAGCAAGTACCGCTGCTTGGTTTAATTAAAGACAAATGCGGCCTTCAAGCAGCCACCCTGTCGCTCGGAGAAAAACCGATAGGCGTCCTGACAATCACGGGGCGAAAACTCGTGAGTGATGAAGCGGTCCAGATCGAGTCGCTGCGAAACAACTAAACTGGTGAGCTTGTCCATATAGTGCCGAGCCGGACAGCGGCCCGTGCGGTAAGTCAGATTCTTGTCATAGGCCTCCACGGGGGAGAAGGCGAAGTGCGGTGTGCAGTGGCAGCCAATTACGGAGAGAATCCCTCCCGGCCGAGCGAGTTGATACGCCGTGCGCTGAGCAGCGGGCAAGCCGACCAACTCAAGCACCGCATCCGCTCCGCGCCCAGCGGTGCGGCTGCGAACCCAATCGAGCGCCGTCGCTTCATCAGCCGCCGCAATTGCGCCGAGTGATTCAGCCTGCTGGCGCCGCGCGGCGACCGGATCAATCGCGACGATCTGTTCGGCTCCCATTTGTCGTGCGGCGAGAATCGCCAACAGACCAACGGTGCCGCAACCAATCACCGCGTAAACTCCTTCGGGGCGAACGCCAGCCAACTCGGCGCAAAAATAGCCCGTACTGTAATTGTCTCCCAAGAGCAGGGCCGCGCGATCGGACAAGCCCGCGGGGACTTTCATCAGTGTTCCATCGGCACATGGAACTCGGACCAATTGTGCTTGTCCACCGTGCAAGCCGCGACCCGCTTGCCGCCAACCGAAGAGCTGGTTTTCAACACAGCGACTGGTCAACCCGCTGCGACAGTAAAAGCACTCGCCGCAACTGGTTGAGAACGGGGCGAAGACTCGATCGCCAGGGCGGACCGACTTCACTTCGGAGCCGACTTCCAAAACGCGGCCGACAAACTCATGCCCCATCACGGTGCCCGGGTCGAGCCCCTCCTCTCGACCAAAGTAGGGATGCAAGTCCGAGCCACAAAGCCCCGCGAGTTCGACTGCGACGATCGCATCGCGCGGCGACTCCAACCGCGGGTCCGGCAGCTCAATCCACTCCACTTGCTCGACAGCCTGGAATCCGACTCCCCGCATCGCTCTACTCCGCTTTCTCGTTCGACTGAAACTGCTGATTCACACACGGCTGCGAGACGGCTCGCTTTGACTACTGACTCTCATGCTGGGCTGCCAAGCTCAGCGCTTCGGCGACCACCTCTGCCCACGGTTTCTGATATTCGAGCGGGTCAACCAGCCCAAGCTGATGAAAAGCCAAAATCCGTTCGACGTCTGAACCGGTAAGACCATGTGAGAGGCCGCTGGAATCAGGCAAGTAACTAGTGCAAGTATTGCCATAGACTTGGTTGAAATCGAGTCGCAGCCGCGCGACCGCTTGCCGACCGTCAGCAAGGATTTGTGATTTATCCCAGTTCAAGTAAGGAAGGTAAGCTTGAACCTTTTCAGCATCCCAGTTTCCTCGGGCGAAGGCTTCCAGCAGTGCTTCGTAAAAGGCCGGCCGGCAGTCAGGATAAATCGCGTGGTCGCCACTGTGCACTGCCAAGGCAAACGCAACGGCCTCGCCCGTCCTTTCGGCTAAGGAGAGTGCCCACGCGTAAGCGATCGATGCAAAGATTGCGTTCCGATTTGGGACAACCGTCTCGCGCATATTATCGGCCGCATAGTGTCCCAGCGGCATTGGACGATTCGGATCGGTCAGAGCTGAATTCAGTAGCGGCTGCAACGTGCGCAAGTCGATCGTCTGCCAATCGAACGCCTGTGCTGAGCGATGCAGGTAATCAATGTTGGTCGCCAGTCGCTGCAGTTCAATCGCATGCCGCTGGCCGTAGTTAAAACTCAGACCATGGACCTGCACGCCGCGCTCCAGCAAGTGAAGGAGCAAGCTGGTCGAATCCATCCCGCCGCTGAGACAAACGACTGCGCGTTTGGCAGCAAGGGTTTCCATATCGTTCATGCCAAGCGGGCTCCATTAAAACGAGTGCCAATCGCGAAATGACTAGTAAGACCAAGTGGCCAGGGGCGGTCGGGGGAAGCGAGCAATTTGCCAAGCCCGGCCTGGCATATCAGAGGTGAGGCGGCGCAGCCCCCGCTTTTTTCGATGGGAACCGCAAAAACGGAGCCCTTCGCAGAGCTGACCCCAACCGCTGGAAAAACATCTCAAAACCAGACAAAAAAGCAAGGTATTGGCGTCAATTCGTCGAAATGGTAAATTTCAGGGTCTTGCCAGCGTAGCTTCAATTGGCAGAGCACCGCATTCGTAATGCGGGGGTTATGGGTTCGACTCCCATCGCTGGCTTTTTCTGCTTATCCACCTGGGGTTCAGCTCAGGAATCAGGGCTATTTCCAGCCCCACACCGCTTGGACCCGTTTGTTTTGACTTCTATTCCGAGCGTCTGGCTCGGCGTACCGATTGAAGAACGAACGAAAATCTGGCAAAATACGCGGATCGAATCGGAGGCGATGGTCTACCTTGGGCAGGACCGTCTCTCCTTCGGTTGACGCTCCCTGAGGCCAAAACTGGAGTAGCCAGCGTTAATGGCCAGTTCCCCTATCGGGAGTCTTCCCCGATTTGGACTAAATCCACTAACGTCAGGATGGTTAACTTCACGATTGTGTTGGGCTGAAGAGGCGTTGGGCTGGACAAGCCAACAGTTCGAGCTGAACACACATTTGGGGTAGCTGAACTGGGGAAGCTTAGCTGAAAACAATTTTTTAGGTCGCGTGGTTTCATCCACCAGCGACCCTCCGCAG
>JBJTQD010000385.1:0-1763 GCA_046075445.1 Planctomycetota bacterium | reverse complement strand
ACTCCTATCTGACAGCCGATCCGGTCGCTTGGTTCGCAGGTCGGACTTCGATCAGACAGCCCTTTGCCGAACTGCCTGCACTGGTCGAGCAGTTCGCGACGCCGCGAGTCGCCGATTTGCCTCCCTTCCAAGGCGGACTAGCGGGATTGATGGCTTATGAATTCGGCCAAACTTTCGAGCGCCTCCCAATTGCTGAATTCAATCCACTGCAGATGCCCGACTTGGCCTTCGGACTCTACGACTGGGTACTCTGCTGGGATGCAAACCAAAATCGCGGCTGGCTCATTTCCCAAGGTTTGCCGGAAACCACGCGGGCTAGTCGTCAGGCTCGGGCACGAGAAAAAGCCGACGAGATTTTGGAGCTCATTTCCGACGCTCGATCACAAGCACCTGAAGCGGATACTTTCGAAACGCCTTCACCAGCCCTCGACTTCCCACCCCAGTTTCCCCTGCCGCAAGTTGAGGGACTCAGCAGCAATTTCGACCGAGACGGTTACCTTGCCGCAGTCCGGCGAGCGATCGAGTACATTCGGGCGGGCGACATCTTTCAAGTCAATCTCTCGCAGCAGCTGCGGCTCCCGGCGCGATCCTCGGCGGCGACCTTGTACAGCCACTTGCGCCGCGACAACGCATCTACATTTGCCACTTTCTTCGACCTCGGGGACACGCAAATCATCAGCGCGTCACCGGAACGATTGCTGGCCGCCGATCGAGGACTGCTCGAGACCCGGCCGATCAAGGGAACCCGACGCCGGACTGGCCAGCCTTTAGTTGATCTGGCCGCAGCCGAAGAGCTTGCCCAAAGCAGAAAAGACCGGGCTGAAAATGCGATGATCGTCGACCTTGTGAGAAACGACTTCTCCCGAGTCTGCACGGACGAAAGTGTTCATGTTCGGCAGTTTTGCGAGTTGGAGCGGTATCGCTCGGTACTGCACTTGGTTTCTTCGGTCACGGGGCGATTGCGGAATGGACTTAGTGTCTGGGATGCACTGGCAGCGATCTTCCCTGGCGGCTCGGTAACTGGTTGCCCGAAAATACGCTCAATGGAAATCATCACAGAGCTCGAACGCACGGCTCGCGGAGCTTACTGCGGCTCCATCGGCTACGTTGGCCTCGACCAACAAGCTGATTTCAACCTGCTCATCAGAACCATCACGGCCAGCAAGGGCTGGTGGCAGTTCCCCGTCGGCGGAGCGGTGGTCGCTGAATCCGACCCCGAGCTTGAATACGAAGAGACCTGGGTCAAAGCAGCGGGACTTTTGCAAGCGTGTCGCAAAGCCAACAGCGAGCATCCGAATTCTGCTAACAAGCCACCGGCCGGCCTCCAATCAACAAGCCCCTAGTCCCCAGCAGCAGTGCAATAACTTTGATTCTCGTCATCGACAATTACGACAGTTTCGTCCACAACCTCGCGCGGTATCTCCGCCGGCTCGGCTGCGAGACGAAAGTTGTGCGCAACGACGAACTCACGCTGGAAGAGCTGGAGGAATTGCAACCAGCCGCCATCGTGCTTTCCCCCGGCCCATGTCGCCCAAGTGACGCGGGGATATCGGAAGCAATCGTCCGGGAGTACACCGGAATTTTTCCAATCTTGGGAATCTGCCTGGGACATCAAGCAATCGTCGAGGCGTTAGGCGGCCGCGTTGTCAGGTCGGAGCACCCATTGCACGGCCAGTCGTCGCTGATGAAGCACCACGGCGATGGAATGTTCGTTAACTTGCCGAACCCACTCCGCGTTTCCCGCTACAATAGTCTGTTCGCAG
>JBJTQD010000384.1:0-2367 GCA_046075445.1 Planctomycetota bacterium | reverse complement strand
AACGGTTGCCACAAGCAGGTATTTGAGATAGCGATTCTGCCGCTGGAGGGCGTTGTTACAATCCGGACTCATCGAAAAACTCCTGAGGAAACGCGAGGATATAGACACGACAGCAAGTCGTATCTCATGGTACGACAAACTGTCGTGTATGTCAAGCGGTCCGGGTCGGCCGGGGTGAAGAAGGGTGTCCGCCGCCGCTGGGCGGGATCAACGGCGCGCGGAACCGGGGCGGCTCGAGCGCGCGCGGCTGGGAGTTCTTGCGGAGCAGCGGGTCGGGTTGCCGGCCATGTGATTTAATGGCGCAACGTGAGGCTCAGTCCCGCTTGATCCGGATGGAACCGGAAAGGACCTCCAGTTCCACACCGGCCGCGCCGGCAGGACCGGGGGCGTAACCGTATTTCTCGCCTAACCCGTTCGGCTGGACCGCGCCTGGCAAGCCAACGATGTCGACATCACCGAAGGAGGTCCATGCGGTGAGCCGACCTTGCCACTCGGTGGAAAGCGACAGCAGAATATCGCAGTTGACCCCAGCGATTTTCAGCTGGCTGGCGGTGTCCGCGAGGGAGCACTGCACCGAACCGTTGACGGACTGGATGAGCGCGGGAGAAAGGACGCCGCGGGTCTCGATCTGACCATTGACGGTTTCCAGCAGCAATTCGCCCACCTCTCCCTCGACGAGCAGATTGCCATTGACGGAAGCGATAGCCGCTTTCTCCAGCCTGGGGACGCGAATCGTCAACTGGCAGTTGAGCCTGTCGACAGAGCCCCACAGATTCTTCGCGGAAACCGACGAGCCTGGGTCAGCCTGAGTTTTGAGAGCGATCCTCAGCTCGCCCGCTTCATCCCGCTCGGTCTTGAGCTCAACTGCCTGGGCGCGAGCAGCGAAATCGGCTGCGGAAATATCGTTGGCAGAGGGTGTGATCTCAACGGTAATCCGCACCGATCCGGCTGAGTCATCGCGGATCACCGTGATCGGGCTGTTGAGTGTATCGACCTCAATTTTGGATACTCGCTCCACCGTTGTTTCGATCACTCGTCGGTGGGGCTCTGATTTGGTTTCGTCCAAACCTGTGGAGGCGCTGGGCTCCAAGGAGTGGGCTGCCGGGGTAAGCGGTCCATCTCCGCCGGCAACACCCATGAGGAGCGCAACGCCGGCAACGGCAACGGCCAACGTTTGCAGGGCCAGCGACGGCCGCTGCGACAAACCGCTGGACATGATCAGCACAATTCGCTGTTCGAGCGATTCGCCGGCGCTCATGGTGCAGGCGAGCGAGGGCGTCTCAAGCCGCGTTTCGGATAGTGCTTCGGCGACCGACAGCAGGCAACTGCCATACTCGCGGGGCTCAGGCTTCAACTTTCGCAGCACGAGCGCGTCGCAGGCGAGCTCCTCGCTGGCTCGCAACCCCCGGCGGGCCACCCAGGCCATCGGATTCCACCAGAGCAGCGCGAGCGCGGCCCACTCCAGCCAACGGACCAGATGATCCCCACGCCGGATGTGCGCCAGTTCGTGAGCCAGCACCAGGCGCTGCTCGCCGAGTGGAAGCTCCTCGATAATTCCCTTGGGCAAGACGATTTGAGGACGCATTCCCAGCCACCAGACAAAGGGGGGCGTTTGCGCCCTGGTCACGAAGACCCTGGCGTTCAGGCCGCCCCCCAAAACAGCTGCCGTATCCGCCGCCAATCGCTGCAGCAGCTGGTCGGCGGGTTTTGTCCCCTGACGAAGTAAATGTTGGAATCGCCAGAGGCGACTCACGGTCAGGAGGATCAGACTGCCACTGCCGATGGCCCAAATCGTCAGCAGCGAAACTGCACCGTTGCCTAGGCTCGTTTCGGCGAGAGAAGATTCGGCCGGAACCGTTGGTGGTCGCTCTTCTCGGAAGATGCGGGGTGCTAGGTCCGTAGTCGCGACAATTGGCGAGCCAAGCCGCGTCGTGCTTGGCCGCGTATTAACTGGTCCCTCAGTCAATGGTCCGGCTTGAAACTCTCCAGCGTTAGAAGGTTTGAGACTGATTGAGTCAGCGGAAACAGAAGCACTCGGCTCCGGGATCGGCTGGCTGTCTTGTTGTGAGGCTGAGGGGTCAGGAGAGGAATTTTCCGGGGCGAGGAGCTCGTCCCGAAGGAGTTCGCTTCTGGCGACGAGGGATTCCAGCGGCATGCGCAAGGAAAGCCAAGGGACGGCGGCGATCGGAGGGAGCAGCAGGCGGACCAGCACCAGGGCCCAGAGCAGGTGGGTGACTCCGGGATGGCGTTGCGTGCGGCCGACGGACCAGGCAAGCAGGGCCAGCGGCAAGGCGAACACAGTGTTCCCGATGACATACTCCAGCAACGTCAGGCTCATGGTTTGCCTCGGTCAAGCAGGTCGCGCAA
>JBJTQD010000383.1:0-12570 GCA_046075445.1 Planctomycetota bacterium | reverse complement strand
CCGCCGAAGCCGAACGAGTTGCTCATCGCGTAGTTCACAACGCGCTCACGAGCCTGATTCGGGGTGTAGTCCAGATCGCACTCAGGATCCGGGGTATCGAGATTAATGGTCGGCGGAATCAGATTGTCCTGAATTGCCATGACCGTCACGACCAACTCGATGCCACCGCTGGCGCCCAGCGAATGGCCGACCTGGCTCTTGGTGCTGCTGATGCTGACTGTGCGAGCAGCCGGCCCAAAGACAGCCTTAATCGCCTTGGTCTCAGCAATGTCACCCAGAGGAGTGCTCGTACCGTGTGCGTTGATGTAGTCGACTTTGTCAGGTGAAACTTGGGCGTCCTCAAGGGCCATCCGCATTGCGCCGCCGGCACCCGTTCCATGTTCATCGGGCTGGGTGATATGCCCCGCGTCGCAAGTCGTTCCGAAGCCAACGACCTCGCAGTAGATTTTAGCCCCACGTTTGAGGGCGTGCTCGAGTTCTTCGAACACCAGCAATCCAGCGCCGTCGGCAAACACAAAGCCATCTCGGTCCTTGTCAAAAGGTCGGCTGGCCCGGTGCGGCTCATCGTTGCGAGTCGACAGCGCTCGCATGTTCGAGAAGGCGCTCATCCCGATCCGAGTGATCGCTGCTTCGGCTCCGCCTGTGATCACCAAGTCGCAAAGCCCGTTGCGGACATGCCCGAAAGCGTTGCCCATCGCGTTGGTTGCGCTGGCGCACGCCGTGGCGATCGAGTAGTTGGGACCACGCAGCCCGTGCATGATGGCGATGTTTCCGCCACCAGCGTTAAGCATTAGTCGCGGAATCGTCATCGGTGAAACGCGACTAGGGCCTTTGGTGTTCAGCTTGACGACTTGTTCTTCACAAGTTTCCAGCCCGCCAATCCCCGATCCCAGAACCACGCCGTAGCGGCGAGTGTCGCCAGAGAAATCCATCCCCGAATCGCGCACCGCATCGGTCGCCGCGACGAGCGCGTACTGAGCGAAACGGTCGACGCGATTCAGGTCTTTGTGTTCGATGTAACCGGTCGGGTCAAACCCCGAAACCTCACCACCGAACGTTACCTTCAGGTCGGAAGTGTTAATCAGAGTAAGCGGCCGGATGCCACTCTCGGCCGCAACCAGACGACGCCAGCACTCATCGAGTTTACTGCCCAAGGCAGAGACGATGCCCAGCCCTGTAATGACAACCCGCCGCTTCATTGGTTCCCCGAATACCGATCCGAACTTCTCAGCAGCTTAGCCGCCAATGCTCTTCTTGATATGTTCAACCGCTTCACCAACGGTTTGAATCTTTTCCGCAACTTCGTCAGGAATGCTGACGTCAAATTCCTCTTCCAGCTCCATTACCAGCTCAACCGTGTCGAGCGAGTCAGCGCCGAGGTCATTCACGAAGTTCGAGTCGCGGGTGATCTTTTCTTTTTCAACACCGAGTTGGTCGGCCACGATGTCAATCACGCGTTCTTCCAGGGATGCCATACTATCAGGGCTCCTATATGTTCATTAGCGGTAAGTTGTTTTCAGCAAGACCCAGCCAATCAGGATCGGTCCCAGCCAAACGGATATGGGCAATGCTGCACCGAGGCCGCCTCGCTCAATAACAAAGCGACTCTCCTGCAGGTTGTCTGACTAATCGGTCGCCAACAAGATAGACAATTTTAATAAAACGGGTCAAGGCTGGCACGGCCCCTCGCGACACGAATCAGGGGCCGAAAACACGCCTTTCTGCTCACACAACCCCTTTAAAAGGCAAGGATTCTTGCGAGACCTTGCTTGGATAGAGGCGGAAACCGCTCCAAACGGTCGCACCCCGCCAAACTCATGGAGGAAGCGTTCGCCCTCCGCGCCGAAAAAAGCGGCGGGAATCAGACCGAATTAGCCGGTCATCCCGCCGTCAACCGTAAGTACCTGCCCCGTCACATAAGCAGCCGCTGGACTGGCGAGGAACAGAACGCAGGCAGCGACCTCATCGGCCGTTCCAATCCGAGCTGCAGGTATTTTCTTGGCAACTTCCGCCAAAATGGAGTCTCCCAAAGCAGCCGTCATCTCGCTCTCGATAAACCCGGGGGCAACCGCATTCACAGTCACCTTTCGCTTGGCCAACTCCTTGCTCAAGCTGCGAGTCATGCCAATCATGCCCGCCTTGGAAGCGGAATAGTTCGTCTGGCCAGCGTTGCCGATCAGACCAGAGACGCTGGCGATGTTGATGATCCGCCCATATCGAGCTCGCATCATGACCTTGGATGCAGCCCGGCAAAAGAGAAACGTACCACGCAAGTTTGTATTGATAACATCGTCCCACTGCTCGTCGCTCATCGCCGGCAGCAAGTTGTCGCGAGTGATTCCTGCGTTGTTGACCATGATGTCCAGACGCCCCCAGTCATCAGCGACCTTCTGGACAATCCCGTCGACTACTTCGCGCTTACTCACATCGCCGGCAAAAACTTCGGCATTACCCCCAGCCGCGCGAATCGAGGCGACTGTCTCTTCCAGCTTTTGAGCATTGCGAGCGACACAGGCAACGCGGGCCCCGCTCCGTCCCAAAGCCAAGGCCATTGCCCGCCCCAACCCCTGAGACGCTCCGGTCACAATCGCGCTATGACCCGACAGATCAACTTTCAAAGAATCCAGACTCATTTTGTTGCTTTCCTATATGGGTTTTAAGCTCTCACGCCCGTCGAGAGAGGAATTGTTATCTACTTCAACTGCCAAGACCGGTCGCACCCTAGCGACGCGTCTCCTCGCACTACATGGTCATTCTCCGGCAAGTACGGGTCTTATCCAGCGTCCAAAACGCCGTGGCAGGCAGTCTTGCGCGAGATTCGCTTGAGCAACCCCCGCAATACACGCCCCGGTCCGACTTCGTAAAACTCATCGAAACCGTCGGCCAGCATCCGGTCCATCGAATCGTGCCAAAGCACCGGAGAACAAACTTGTTGCTCAAGTAAACCGCGAATTTCTTCCGGCGATTGATGCGAATGTGCATCGACGTTGGAATAGACAGGAATCCGAGGTGGCTGCAAAGTGGTCGCCGCCAACGCCCCCCGCAACCGCTCAACGGCCGAAGCCATCAACGGAGTATGAAACGCGCCGGCTACTGCCAGAGGTACGGTCTTCATCGCGCCAGCTTGCTCGGCAAAGGCCGGCAATCGCTCGCAAGCCGACTTGTGTCCCGAGACGGCGATATTGCCCGGGCACAGAAAATTGGCCAACTGCAAAATCTCGCCCTCGGCCCGAGCCTGATCGCAAACGGCTTGAACTTTGTCGCGTTCCAGCCCTAAGACGCTAATCATGCCGCTGGGCAAAAGGTCAGCCGCAGCCTGCATTGCCTCGCCACGCTGCTGAACCAGTTTCAACCCGCTCTCAAAATCCATCACCCCAGCGCAAACCATCGCTGTGTACTCACCGAGACTCAGTCCCGCAGCCCCGGCACATGCCGCCACCACCTCGGGCTTAGTCGCTTTCAACAACTCCAGTGCCGCCAGACTCGTCACAAACAGAGCCGGTTGGCTGTAGACAGTGCTATCGAGTTTCTCCTTCGGCCCATTGAAGCAGACGTCGGCCAAGTCATAACCAAGCACCTTGGCCGCTCGCGAAAACAAGTCCTGAGCTGCAGGTAGCTGTGCACACAAATCGCGCCCCATGCCGACTTCCTGAGCCCCTTGGCCAGGAAACAAAAATGCAATCTTGCTCAATTGCTTACCTCATTTACCAAGAACGAATCGCTGAGCGCCACGACCTGACTTCATACGACTGGAGAGCTTGCGACTCCCACGGTCGAGCCACTCAGCTCAATCAAACAATTTCTTCTCTTGTTTTACCCCAAGTTTCAAGTGCTCATAAGCCCTTGGGGCAGCCACCCGGCCGCGCGGCGTGCGAAGAATCAGCTCCATTCGCAGCAAAAACGGTTCGACCTCGTCCTCCAGCGTATCGGATGAAGTGTTCATCGTCGCCGCGATCGTCTCGATCCCAACCGGCCCACCTCCGCAAACCCGAATCAAAGTCTCGAGGTACCGCCGATCCTGGCGATCCATTCCCAACGGGTCAATTTCAGCCATCTCCAATGCCGCATTCGCAATCGCCAACGTGATGCGACCATCGGCTCGGCTCTGGGCATAGTCTCGAACCCAGCGCAAACGGTTATTGGCGATCCGTGGCGTGCCTCGACTCCGTCTCGCAATTTCCTCCGCCGCGTCTGGCGAAATCTCGACCGAAAGCTTGACCGCATTGCGAACAACGATCTCGGTCAATTCAGACATCGTGTAAAAGTCCAGATGCTCGCGAATCTGAAATCGATCGCGTAGTGGACCAGTCAACATCCCAGCCCGCGTCGTTGCTCCGATTAGTGTGAAGGGCTTCAGCCGAAAGTTATGTGTCCGCGCATTAATCCCTTCGCCAAGGATCAGGTCGATTCGAAAATCTTCCATCGCGGTGTAAAGATACTCCTCGACAGCTTTTGGGATGCGGTGAATCTCATCAATGAACAGCACCTGCCTAGCCTGCAGATTGGTCAGGTTGGGAACCAGATCTTTGGGGGCTTTCAATGAAGGACCGCTGAGGAAGTCGATGTGCACTCCCATCTCTTCCGGAATGCAATGTGCGAAGGTTGTCTTCCCCAGTCCCGGCGGACCATCGAATAGAATATGCCCCAGCGTCTCTCCCCGCCCCTTAGCCGCATCGATGGCGATCCGCAAACGGGCAATCACTTCCTTCTGGCCGACCATCTGGTCGATTCGCGAAGGTCGAAGTTTTGGATCGTCCTCTTGAGACGCCGGCTGGTTGGATAAAATCGTTTCTCGGGTCATGAATGACCAACCAATCCTTTATTTCAAGCCTTTGAACATCCCCGCCGGCAGGCTGACTTCAGGCTGACCACAAATCCGTACTTTGACCGTGAGAAATATTACGCAAGAAGTAAGCAAAAGGCATCTTCAAGCCAACGTCCGGATACAATTCAGGCATCAGCCCGCAATGGGCTTGGCCCGACGCAATACCCATCGCGCACCCAACATACCCGTCGCGCACCCAACCTGAGCCTGACTCGCTTGCTTTTTCTAGCACGCTGATGAGACTCAAGAAAATCACGTCGGCCCGGGTCAACTCCTGGAAGATAAGCCCATCAGAATTCGGTCACGCCACCTCGAAGCCGAGGACCGCGACCAAACCTCTTGTTCGGCTCAACTATATCAGACCGAAGCACTGTACGAAAAGCCACTTACCCCAGTCTCCTCATGGCTCGCCCCAAAAATCCACGGAATGCTTTTCTGAGTGCCCTCGAGGAGGCCTCTCAGCCAATTTACCTGCTCGATTCCGAGCAGACTCTGGTTTACATGAACAACGCGTGCCAACGGTGGCTCGGAATATCGGCCGACTCCGCGTTGGGATTAAAGTGCCAGGCTTCCGCGCTTCCGATTGAGCCTCAGGACCAGAATCTCATTCGCGGACTGCTACCGATACCAATCGGAGCGCCGACCACCCCAGGCGAAATGCTCTGCGAGGTTTTCGCGGTCCAACCCGATAACACAGCGGCAATCAGACTAGCTCGCGTGGTTCATCTATCTGGTCAAGACAGCGAGAGCCCCAATCCGAACGAACTCATCGAATCGACGCTGGTACACGTGCTGGCCGAGGCCCCAGAGAATCCACCCGCAACGCTTACACCCGCGAGAAGCTTGGCTGACGATTTGCGCCGCATTGTTGCTGAACTCGCCAAAGTTCAGCCAAACTTGCGATCCCTGCCGGGAATCGCCGGACGTCATCCGCTCACCTGGCGGCTGCGCAAACAACTTGAAGCTGCCAGTGAGTCGACGGCCAACGTTCTCATGAAGGGAAACGAGAAGTGCCTACCCGACCAGTTCGCCCGTAGCCTTTGCAACGCTTCGCTCCCCGAACCCCTAACGCTGCCAACCTTGATCGATGGCCGACTCGCTGACGAAGAGCAGTTACTCGAAACGCTGAAATCGATCAGTCGCCGCCTACCAACCGATGCAACGAGTCGCGCGTTACTTCTTTTACTGCGAGCCGAATCCCTAAGGGCCACCGTCCAGCATCTTCTCCGCGATTGGCTGGTTGCAAACTCCAGCCGCGTCCGCGTGTTTTCAACCAGCAGCCACTCGCTTTTGGAGTTAGCCGGCCTGCAACAGTTCGACCTCGAGCTTGCGGTTCGCCTTTCGACGATCGAAATCGAAGTGCCAACTCTCAGTGCGCGACAGAGCGATGTCCCAGCGATCGCCGCCCATTGGCTGGATCAATTCCAATCGAGCCGCCACGCCCCTCCGATTACGCTCAGCCGGGAAGTCGTTGAGCAACTGCTCGAATTCCGCTGGACCGGAGACTTAGAACAACTCCGCTCCGTTCTGATCGAAGCAGCTTCCCGATTACCCAATGGAGGAGTCCTGCTCCCGGAACACATGCCAGAGGTAATCCGCTTTGGACTGCAGGCCCAAAGAATTGGTCGCCCCGCCGAGCAATCGCTCAATCTCGACAGCTACCTCGAGAAAATCGAACGTCTGCTCCTCGAGCGAGCACTGCAACAAAGCGGAATGAACAAAGCGAAAGCGGCTCGACTACTCGGCCTGACTCGGCAGCGATTCCTCCGCCGCTGCGAACACTTGCAGTTAAACTTCCCAGAGGAGCCAATCGACTTTCGCATCGCAGACGACCTGGACTCGGATGAAATCGACGCGGATAACAGCGGAGATCAGGTCTAATGGGACCAAGCGAGCTAATAGTTCCCCATCGCATCCTGACCGTGGACTCGGCTGGGCGCTGGACCGCCGCACTAAAGACTGCTTTGGCAGATTTCCCGTGTGAGCTTGTGACCTGGCAAAGAGCTGCGGCAAACGACCTTAAACCCGCCGTTCCGGACTTGCTGGGTTGGCTGCAGAATCCAAGCAAGCCCTGCAGCCTTGTGCTTTATCATTGCTCTCTCGCCAGCCTTGATTTCCTCGGACTTTGGAAAGAAGCTTCCCGGGTCAGTGCGCTGCCGCCGCTGGTCGCACTTCTCGACTCCGATGAGCCAGAATCCGTCGAGCGTTTACGCGAAATTGGCTGCGCTCAAGTCTATGCCGGTTTGCACACCTTGGAAGGCTTGGTAAAAACGGTTAAATCGATCCCCGCTCCATCGGTCATCCTCGATTCGCAACTGGAGGAATGGATCGCAGCCAACCTCCCTTGGAATTCCTGAGCTTTATTCCGGAACCAATGCGGTTGCCGAAACTCCCGCCCAGAGTCTGGTCGCAGCCACTTTAAAAATGCACGGCCGGCTCCCAACCAATCAAGACTTCGGTCTCGGACCAACAAATCCTCAGAGCGAACCGGCGGGGCAGGGGAGTGTTCCTTGCACAAAGCCCGATTTTGTCCCTAAAACCAAGAAATCCGAAATGGCGACTACCAGCGAGCAAGTAGAAAACTTCCTGCAAAACCTCAAAGACCCCGAGACAGGTCGCCCCCTGAGCGCGGGCCAGCAAGTCAAATCGCTGAAACTCACCGGCCAACTGCTCACCGCCGAACTTGGGCTGACCAGCTTCGCCGCGCCCCTTCACGCAGACTTCCTCGACCAGACTCGCCAGCGACTGGCGGCAAAATTCCCTGACCTCACCGAGATTCGACTCTCGATAGTCCCGCATCATCGCCCGGCCCAACCGCTCGGTACCGTTGGCCTGACAGCCAAAGCAGTCATCGCGGTCGGCTCAGGAAAAGGCGGTGTCGGCAAAAGCACGGTCGCACTCTGCTTGGCACTCGCTCTGAAACGAGCCGGTTGTCGCGTCGGTTTGCTGGATGCCGACGTGTACGGCCCGAGCGTTCCGCAGTTGACCGGAGTCAGAGGCCATCTCGCCAAGTCTGGGAACAAGATCGAACCCCAGTACTACGATGGAATGCCAATTGTCTCGATCGGCTTTATGGTCCCGCCAGACCAAGCTGTCATTTGGCGCGGACCGATGCTGCACTCCGCCGTCACAACCTTTGTTCGTGACATCGCTTGGGGCGAACTCGACTACCTAATCATCGACATGCCACCCGGCACTGGCGACGTGGCACTGACCCTTTCTCAGATCCTGCCCGTCACCGGTTCGGTTGTCGTCTGCACGCCTCAGGAAGTCGCGCTCATCGACGCCATCAAAGCAGTCTCGATGTTCCGACAAGTCAAAATCCCAGTAGTCGGCGTCGTTGAAAACATGAGCGGCTTTCTCTGCCCAGACTGCCACAAGCGATATGACATTTTCGGCAAAGGCGGCGCACGCGAATATGCTGAGCAAGCCGGTCTGCCATTCCTCGGCGAGATCCCGATTCACATTGGCGTCAGAGAGAAGGGCGATGCCGGCGCAACTGCGGATAATTTCCTCGACCCGCAAATCGCTCCCTATCTGGAGAAGATCGCATTTCAGCTCAGCCAACACCTTTCTCAAAAGGCCGCGCAAAGCTCCGTCCAAGCCAGTCTACCCGTACTCTAGTCAAATCGGCTACGCCCAATCGGTCTTCCATCTCTTCGTTTACCTCGTAGCCAACTTCGTTTAGCCCGTAGCCAGCGGCGAGGCGAAGCGCAAGTCGATCGCGCGCTGCAAACCAGCTTGCCGACTTCTTCTTGGTCAGCCGGTTCCTCGCGCCAGCCCCCGGTTCGGCAGCGGATGTGCGGACTGAAAATGGAAGAAGACCTCTCACGGAGCGACTGTGTTGCTGGCCAATCTCCAGCAGCCGCGGGCTAAGCCGCACCCACATCAACCACTCGGAATTTGATCCGCGCAAAAAAATAGGACTGCCCACTGGCAGTCCTGTCTCGTTGTGTCCGAAGTTAGAAGAAAGAAACTTACTTCTTCTTCTTTGCGGTCTTCTTGACAGCCTTCTTAGCAGCCTTCTTCTTGGGAGCAGCTGCCTTCTTAGCGGCTTTCTTCTTGGCCACAGTAACGTCCTCCGTAAAAATTAGCGGCAAACCTACGCCAGGTTCCACAGAGGTCCCTGCCCGCTGGTTTACCAACCCAAAACAACGAAAACGATTTAACTTTCCCGAGAGAGGAAAGTTCAATTCCGAATGGTTGGTATCCGCTCAACGTCCAGTGTCTTGCTCGCGGCAAACGATCCCTCGAAACGGTTTGCGTTCCTGCGACCATCTGCAACTTCAGCACACAGATGTCCCGCGAATGCCAGTGTTGTAAACGATAGCAAAAACAATTTCAACACATTTTTGCAAAAAAAGTCCCCCGCATGGACCTCCTCGCGCAGTCTCAAGCAGGCCGCTATCACAACGAAAGCAATGCTCCATCACGCATGATGCATCAGAGTCTCACACTCATGCATTTTGTTTCTGCAACCAATTGCTAAACAGTCTGACATCGCGACTGTAATCACAACCCTGATTGCTGAATGCCGCTCGCGCACCTGAATTGCCTCGAATCAAAAGCAAGCTTAAGCCATCGAGCTCGCGCGATTCGAAATCGATTCCGCCTTGAATTTCTCGCGAAATTCTTCGCTCGCTGTTTTACTAACCCCCCTCCGCTCGTTCGGTCGCTCCACTCAACTCGGTAGCCGATACTCGCACTGCCTAGTCGTGCCAAGATTCGTCCTCGCAGGGTAAAAAGCGGAATTCCAACAGCAGCACCAGCAAAAAAACTGCACCCATGTTTTTAATCCTGTGCACGACTCGCTTCTGCTTGCCGATCGTTCAACAGAAACTCGAAAGGAACTTACTTAGCCGAGAAGAGTACTGAAAAAAAATTTCATTTTTTTCACTCTCAACCGCATTCCTATCCTGATTTTCATCTGCTCAACGATGTGTTTGTCATTCAACTGAGCACGCGTGCCCCGTGAAATTTGAAAATCGATTCGAGAGTTCCCTTAACTGCGCTGCTGCACATCCTTCACCGCTCGAGCAGACTGAGGCAGCATTTCAACACCGGCTCACTCGACTAACCTTAGTGTCAAAGAACCCTGTCCGCTGAATGGCCCGCGCTCTCCGCTGCTCAATCTGATTCCCTCCCCGCCTCGCGAGCAAATAAGCGCCCACAAGAGATTCATCAACCGAACAAAAAAAACCGGCTGGGAGGCAATCCCAGCCGGTTCTTGTTTTGTTCAGCTAACGTCTCTCGTAAAGAGAGAATCGCAGGCTAGTTGCTCGGGGACGCTCCGCCGGAACCGGCAACCGCAGGTTCGCGATCAGGAGTGACCAGGGCGCCCTCGAACTTGAGATGCTTCATCTTGCCCTCTTCGTTGCGGACAACATCAATCATGATCTTGTTCTTACCCGCAAACGAATCCCGCAGCAGCTCTTCCGAAAGCGGATCCTCGACATAGTTCTCCAGAGCCCGACGCAAGGGTCGTGCACCGTAGTCGAGATTCGTTCCCTTCTTGATCAGGAATTCCTTGGCATCGTTGGTCAATTCCAACTCGTAGCCACGTTCCATCAAGCGTTCGCGAATCTTGCTCAACTCGAGGTCGATAACCTGCTTGAGGTCCTTCCTCTCCAAGTGGCGGAAGATGATTGGCTCTTCCGACAAGCGGTTGAGGAACTCAGGGCGGAAGGCTCGCTGAATCTCGTCAAACACGCGGCTCTTCATACTTTCGAAAGAGGCGTCTTCACCAGCACCGGGCAAGCCGAACTGGGATTCGTTCTTAATCGAGTGGGCACCAACGTTGGTCGTCATGATCAGAATCACGTTCCGGAAGTCGACGTTGCGGCCAAAGCTGTCCGTGAGTCGGCCTTCTTCCATCACTTGCAACAACATGTTGTAGATGTCTGGGTGAGCCTTCTCGATTTCGTCCAGCAACACAACCGCGTAGGGCCGTCGACGAATCTTCTCGGTCAGTTGACCACCTTCTTCGTAGCCAACATACCCTGGAGGCGCGCCAATCAGTCGGCTGAGGTTATGCTTCTCCATGTACTCGCTCATGTCGATCGTCACCAGCGCGTCAGCGTCGCCGAACATGAATTCAGCGAGCGCCTTGGCGAGCAACGTCTTACCGACACCAGTCGGACCAGCGAACATAAAGCTACCGATTGGTCGCTTCGGGTCCTTCAAACCACTGCGGCTGCGGCGGACTGCCTTGGCAATCGCCTTGATGGCCGCATCCTGGCTGATGACCTTCTTGTGCAACTCGTCCTCCATCTTGATCAGGCGGAGGCTGTCCTCGGTCGAGAGGCGAGTGAGCGGAATGCCGGTCATCTTGGAAATGACTTCCGCGATCACCTCGGCATCGACCAGCCCGTCGGTTTGCTGGCTCTTCTCGCGCCATTCACGCTTGATCTGCTCCTTCTTCTTGCGGAGCTTGTCAGCCTGATCGCGGAGAGCGGCAGCCTTCTCGAAGTCTTGATTGGCGACAGCGTCTTCCTTCTCCTTGTTCAGCCGCTCAATGTCGTCATCGATCTCCTTAAGATCGGGCGGCTTGCTCATCGAGCGGAGGCGGACTCGGGCTCCCGCCTCGTCAATGACGTCGATCGCCTTATCTGGCAGACAGCGAGCCGTTATGTAGCGGCTGGAAAGGTCGACGGCGGATGCAACCGCATCGTCTGTGATCTGGACGCGATGGTGTTCCTCGTATCGGCCTCGCAAGCCCTTGAGAATCTCGATCGTCTCGTCGATCGAAGTCGGTTCGACCAAAATCTCTTGGAAGCGGCGAGCCAACGCGCTGTCTTTCTCAATGTACTTGCGATATTCGTCGAGCGTCGTGGCGCCGATGCATTGCACTTCACCGCGAGCCAAGGCCGGCTTGAGCACGTTAGCCGCGTCAATCGCACCTTCCGCACCACCCGCTCCGACCAAAGTATGCAACTCGTCAATGAACAAGATCGTGTTCTTGTTCCGCTTGACCTCGTTCATCACGGCCTTGATGCGTTCTTCAAACTGCCCGCGATACTTGGTGCCGGCGACCATCATCGCCAAATCGAGCACGACGATTCGCTTGTCAGCCAGAATCTCAGGCACTTCGCCGTTGATCACACGCTGAGCAAACCCTTCGACAATCGCTGTCTTTCCGACGCCAGCTTCACCAAGCAGCACCGGGTTGTTCTTCGTTCGGCGGCAGAGCACCTGAATTGCCCGCTCGATTTCGACTTGCCGGCCAATCACCGGATCGAGCTTGCCTTGCCGAGCTAACTCGGTCAGGTCGCGACCAAAGCTATCCAGAGCAGGCGTCTTGGAAGCCCGGGTCTTGCCTTGGGCACCTTCGGCTCCGCCCTGCCCAATTCCTTCACGACCGCCCCGCTCGCTACCACCCTCGCCACCTTCCAGACCATTGCCCAGCAGGTTGAGAACCTCTTCGCGTACGTCTTCGAGCTTCAGCCCCAAAT
This sequence comes from Planctomycetota bacterium, assembly GCA_046075445.1. Lineage (GTDB taxonomy): Bacteria > Planctomycetota > Planctomycetia > Pirellulales > Pirellulaceae > BJ22. The sequence continues at coordinate 294 of JBJTQD010000383.1, read as the reverse complement.
TCATCAACACCTGGGCAGCGACGCCTTCGTGCTCGCGGAGCAGGCCGAGCAGCAAATGCTCGGTACCGACAAAATTGTGATTGAGGTTTCGCGCCTCTTCCATCGAATACTCGATGACCTTCTTCGCGCGAGGTGTTTGCGGCAACTTGCCCATCGTGATCATCTCGGGACCACTTTGGACCAGCTTCTCGACCTCCAGCCGAATCTTTCGCAGGTCAACGTCAAGATTTTTCAAGACGTTGGCGGCGACGCCGGTACCTTCCTTGACCAAGCCCAACAGCATGTGCTCGGTCC
>JBJTQD010000382.1:0-4756 GCA_046075445.1 Planctomycetota bacterium | reverse complement strand
CAGTTTGTCGAGACTGTCGAACGAATCCTTGGTTGGATTCGCAGTCAGGTTCTTCAAGCCGACTCGCTTGGCGAATTCAAAAATCTTGCGGTTTGCTTCGTGGTCCTTCGAGAAGTCGCTCACTCCGTGGGCGTTCACCTGAACGTCAGCAGTGGAGAGCAATTGCCGAGTCGCGGCCAGTTGGTCGCCCGAGATATCGAGCGGCATATGCTTGCTGTAGAACTCGACGTAGTGCAAGCCGAGTTCGCGGATTTGCCGCAGGCATTGTTGCAGGTCGAAATTCCGCAGCGAATAGCTTTGCACGCCGATCGGAAAACCGCCAAAGTCATCTTGGCGACCGGACAGCGGTTGGGCAAAAAGTCGGGAGCCAGCAAACAAAGGAACAGAGGCCACGGCGGCAGCTCCCAGAAAATGTCTTCTCGAGAGGGACATGAGTAAAGACTCCTCGATAGGTGGTTGATTGCTTTGAGGGCGAGGTCGAAAACGTCGAATGACCGAGTTGCCTCGCCCTGCCGATTCTAATTCAACGCGATGCTACCGTCACCCAGCAGCTGGGGGACGACGCGGCATTCTTTTAACGGAAGAAAAGGCTAACCCTCTCGCACTACCGCGCAAACTGCTTTTGAGCGGGTCGCCGCTAGCCGCGCCCGCTTCTTCCTGAGCGGGTCGGCGCTAGCCGCCGGTGGCAGCGGAGTACGGTTTTTCTCGCGCGCGATAATCTCTGCCGCGGCGGTTGCCACGTCATTACCTTGCCTTGGCACCACCGGTGGCTAGCGCCATTCCGCTCAAGGAACGCGCGTCGTCAGGATTAGGGAAGGCCAACTCTCCGGCCGCTCAGCCGCCAATCCGGTCCCGACCGATGTACGGACGCAGCGCAGCCGGGATCGTGACGCTGCCATCAGCGTTTTGGTGATTCTCGAGAACGGCGATCAAGCCGCGCGACAGCGCCACTGCGGTGCCGTTGAGCGTATGCACGAAATGAGTTCCTTTCTCTCCCGCTTTCTTGTAGCGGATATTCAGCCGCCGCGATTGATAGTCGGTGCAATTGCTCGTGCTGGTCACTTCGCCCCATTCACCGGACTCACCGCGCCCCGGCATCCACGCTTCCAAATCCCACTTGCGATAAGCGGGACCACCGAGATCGCCTGTTGCCGTATCGACCACGCGGTAAGGAATTTCGAGCGAATCGAACAGGTCGCACTCGATTTGCCGGAGTTCGTCGTGCAGTTGATCGCTCTGTTCCGGCGTCGTGAAGGCAAACATTTCAACCTTCGTGAATTGATGGACCCGGTAGAGCCCGCGCGAGGCGCGACCCGCCGCGCCGGCTTCTGTCCGGTAACAGTGGCTGATCCCGCACAGCCGCAGCGGCAATTGCGACTCGTCGAGAATCTGCCCGCTGTACAATCCACCCAGCGTGATCTCCGCGGTGCCGATCAGTGAGAGCGAGGTTCCGTCGATGCTGTAGACCTGAGTTTCCGGTCCGCGGGGCATAAAGCCGATCCCCAGCAAGATCGAGTCCTGTGCCAAGTCGGGGGTGATGGTCGGCAGGTAGCCGCGTTTGACCAGTTCATTGACGGCGAACTGCTGGAGGGCCAAGTCCAGCAGCACCAGTTCGCCCTTGAGGAAATAAAAGCCGGCGCCGGTCGTGCGGGCTCCCCCTTCAAAGTCGATCCAGCCCCACTTTTCGCCGAGTTGCAAATGGTCGAGCGGCTGGAAGTCGAATTTCCGGGCCGGATGTTTCCCGCGTGCGACCTCCAGGTTGGCGTGATCATCGTTGCCGATCGGGGCGCTGGGGTGCGCCATGTTGGGCAGCTTCAGCTGGATCGTCACCGCCTGCTGCTCGAGTTCGTCATGAGCCTGTTGGGCCGCCTGCTTTTCATCCCGCAGTCGCCGACCCTCTTCCTTCAGCGCTTCGCGCTCGGCGTTGTCCTTGGCCTTGCCGATCTTGGGACTGATCTCGTTCGCCGCCCGGTTTAGCTGCTCGACTAACTGCAGCTTGGCCCGGCGCTCGCTTTCGATTCGAACCAAATCATCCAGTTCGGCAAGCAGTGTCGGCGAGAGACCGCGATTGCGACAGTTAGTTTTGACGGCATCTAAATTTTCGAGCAGGTATTTTCGGTCGAGCATGGAAAGTCAGACTGGATTCGGTGCGTAAAAATGGTGAAGGAAAAAGAGTGTGCTGCGGTTCCGCCAGGGGCTCACCGCGAGGTTTCGCTTTTCAGCTTACCCAGTTCGTCCCAGAGTGCCGCACTGGCGGCGATACCTCGGTGGAAGTCGTCGAGCAAGAATTTTTCGTTGGGGCTGTGGGGATTATCGTCGTCTTGTCCCCAGCCCAACAGTAGGGTCCCGATCCCCAGCTTTTGAGCAAACGTGTTCACAACCGGGATGGAGCCGCCGGAGCGAATGAAAACTGGAGCTTTGCCAAAGCCCCGCGTGATCGCCGCCCGGGCCGCTTGCATGTAAGGACTCTCCAGCGGGACAACCGAGCCGGGAGCGCTGTGCATATCGACCAGCTCCATTTCGATTCCGGGTGGGCAAAGCTTTTTCAGCCACGCTTCGAGGCTGGCGTGAATCTTCTGGGGGTCTTGATGAGGGACCAAGCGGAAGCTGAACTTCGCTCCCGCTCTAGCAGGCAGAACGGTCTTTGCCCCTTCGCCCTGATAGCCGCTCCAAAGGCCGTTGATGTCGAAGGTCGGCCGAGCCCAGCGCCGCTCAAGTGTCGAGTATCCCTCCTCGCCCGTCATCGCCTTTATTCCCAAGCTCTCCATGAACGCCGCGTCATCAAACTTCAGGTCGGCAAATTGCTGCCGCTCGGCGGGAGTCAGCGGAAGGACGTCATCGTAAAAACTAGGGACTTGGATCCGCCCCGACTTGTCGAGAAAGGCGGACAGAATTTGAGCTAGCGCGTTGGCTGGATTGGTGACCGCTCCCCCGAACGAGCCGCTGTGCAAATCTTGTCGAGGGCCGCTCAATCGCAACTCGTAGTAGCAGATGCCTCGCAGTCCATAAGTCACGGCCGGTTGCCCGGGGCCGTACTGAGAGCTGTCGCTGATCACGACGATGTCCGAGCGGATCAAATCGAGCGAAGACTGACCGAGAGCCGGGTCGTATTTGCCAGCGAGGAATTCGTTGAGACCCTGACTGCCGCATTCTTCTTCGCCTTCGATGAGAAATTTCAGCTGCACCGGGAGTTGGCCTATTGTTTTCAGCCAAGCTTCGGCCCCGAGCAGGTGCGTCAGCATTTGTCCTTTGTCGTCCGTGGCGCCGCGGGCGTAGAGCTTGCCATCGCGAACGGTCGGTTCGAAAGGAGGCGTGATCCATTCGTTGAGCGGGTCTGGCGGCTGGACGTCATAGTGTCCATAAACGAGCACCGTCGGAGCGCCCGGGGCGGCTGGGGACTCTGCGTAGACGATCGGGTGTCCAACTGTTGGAATGATTCGAGTGGTCAGGTTCAGGTCTCGAAAGCGATCTGCCAACCAGTTTGCGGCTCTCTGGACTTCGCCGGCAAAGGCTGGGTCGGTGCTGACGCTGGCCATTTTCAGCCAATCGCAAAGGTCCGATTCAAAGCGAGAGCGCTGGCTAGTGAGATAATTCGCGAAATTCGACATCGAGAGTTCCCCGGTAATCCGCCGTGGCTGGACAATAAATTGAGCTCGGCATTTTATCCGGAAATCGACGGCAAATCAGGACGCTGGAAAAACCGGCCTAGTTTGGCGGGGAACTCGCGACACGCCGGCGATTCTTGCGCTTTTCCCACGCCGAGCAGAGGATAAAATAAAACCTTGCAGTCCCCCCCTGAGCCGATATAACTATTCCGGCCAGTGCCGTTTCTGGACGGGGGTGCAGCTCAGCCAGACGGCGGGCTGGAGAGTCTCTTTGAAAAGCTGTTTAGGTTTAGCCCATGTCGGAAGAAAATAAAGGCGCTGCGGAACCGGAAATTGCGGTGCAGACCAAAACGCGCACCCGACGAAAGCAGAAACCAAAACGCCAACCGCGTTACCACGTCATTCTCTGGGATGATAACGATCACTCGTACGAGTACGTCATCCTGATGATGCAGCGATTGTTTGCACATCCTTTAGAAAAAGGATTCCAGATTGCCAAAGAGGTCGACTCCTCAGGCAAAGCGATCTGCTTGACTACGACCAAAGAACACGCCGAACTGAAGCGGGAGCAAATTCACGCTTTCGGCCGCGACAATCTCATCGCCCGCTGCAAGGGCTCGATGTCCGCATCGATTGAGCCAGAAGTCAGCTAACAAGCTCTGGCCACTTAAATTTACAGTCGGCTATCTAACTGCCGCACTGCTTTCACTCAGTGCCTTCCCATCAGCGATGATGAGTGGTTTCACGTCGAGGCACTTACCGCTGCGCAGCTTGCCCCGACAGTAGTTCCAAAGTCGCTGAAAGTCTTCCATGTCCCGTTTCGTCAGGAAACAGGGAAAGACACCGACCATCGAGAGCGTGAAAAAGGTGACGTTGGGGATCATCGTGGCAATACCCAGATGGAGGCAAGCGATCGGCAAGAGCGCCCAGCGGCGGTACTTTTCAAACCAGACTAGCAGCGGAAAGACTCCTTCGACCAGTACCGTTCCGAACGTGATTAGCTTCCTCAGCAGTCCGCCGTAAGCCAGCGTGATCCAAGGCATGCTGCTCGGCCCCCACATATCGCTAGCCACCGTCCAGTGAAACGCATCGCCGGTTACCCAGCCCGGATCTTGAGCGAATTTGTAGGGGAGGCTGATCGCATAAATCAG
>JBJTQD010000381.1:0-3951 GCA_046075445.1 Planctomycetota bacterium | reverse complement strand
CGGAAATGGGAAATTTCTTCGCTGGCTCTCAATCCGGTCCTCCTAAACGCACTCCCGCGTCACCTGTTCACCATTGCCCTTCTGGTTTGTCCTGAACCGATCAACTTTGATTACAATGCAGATGGCCCGCGTGACATCCAGGACCAACTAGCGTATCGCCGCGACTTGGCCCAATGGTGTGTCAACGTCAGAGACTTCATCGATACGGACAGCATCAACACAGGGTTCCTTTTTGACCTGCAACCAGAGGATGGCTGGACACCCACTGTTACCGTTTGGGGGTGCGAACGTCCAGAACTTTTGCTCACCGAAAGCTTTGCACTTCACGACAAACGACTGGAAGACCTCGACACGGAAGCTTCAGGAACCTCGACGACCGACACCACCAACCCGGACCAGGATTTGGATAGTCGATACGTTCCAAACGCATCGGCTTTCATCGAACTCTATAATCCTTGGCTTCGCGTCCCCGATGCGGTCAATCGAGACACGAACCGGAACAGTGACTTGCCGCCGGCAGAGCTATACGACGCCACTCAGACGGGCGTCGACTTGCAGAAAGTTGCGCCAAACGATGCAAGTTTTGGTAGTGCCCCAGTCTGGCGGGTCAGGATTCTAAAATCCGAGACCAACACCAACGGGAATATCGATGAAACCAATATCACGGATGCCAACGCGGCTGTCGTGAAGATCGTCTACTTCGCTCGCCCAAACAATACCTTTTTGGGGGCAATGCACAGCGCGAACCCGGACGTCGTCTTCTTCCCGCCAGCGACTCTTAATCCTACACCTGCACTACCACCGGGGAAGCGTGCGATTGTTGGCTCCGCAGGCGTCTACCAGAACAATCTCTACACCACTTACATCGGGCGACTTACTCCTGGAGTAGGCGCTTGGAACGACCCCGCCGCACTCGCTCGCACTCGGCGAATCATCCTTGATCCGGCCAACAATCGCGTGCGAACTTTCTACTGGGATCTCAGCACTGGCTCAATGCGTTCGCACGATGCCAATGACGTTGTTTGTGTTCCGATTGGCGAGCAATTCGTTGCTGCCGGAGGAGGTGGTACCAAGCCCCGAAACTTTGGCCTAACTGATCCCAAGCTAGGCTACGAAGCCGAGGTTGCTGGCCTGAATCCAAACTACAAACTGCGTACGGTGGAAGATGGATGGGAATTCTACGACAACACAACGATGTTGCCGGTGACTCTGGACATCCCGGCAGACAAGCAATTTCAACCGCAGTTGTGGAATTCCATCCCAACCCTACCGACTCTTCCTGGTGGTGGTTTGCGCGATGAAGGCAAAATCATGAGCTGCTTCACCGTCCATCTGCAGCGACTGGCTAATCCTCTCTTACCTTACAATCCAACAACCAACCCTTACCTGACTGTCGACTACATCGGCTCGGACGTATCGATCATCAACGGTCTTTACGCGGGAAATGATCCCGACCGCCAAAATACCCTTGATGACGACTTGGGGAGTTTCGAGCGAGGCAAATTCCATGAGAGACTGAACCCAAAACGGTCAAGGCTCCTCTGGAAGGGCACCCAAGATGGCTCCATTGGCCCGGCTGATTTGGAAACACCTCGAGACGCTCTCGGTGCCGATCAGCACGTGGTCTCACGCGATGTGATTCAATCCTTTGGCGAGATAGACTTGGCTTATCGCAGCGATGGCAGCAGCGAAGCGTTCGCTTGGCTCTCTTGGAACAATCGGCCACTCGTTTCGCCGCTGGAACTCCAGAATGTGCCCTACACGCCGCAAAGCTTGTTAACCAGCCGCTTCGACCTAATCGGACCAACTCCAGACAATCCTTACCTCGGACTGTCCAGTCGAGTCGGGACCGGCCCGGACTCTCCCTTCCCCCACGCTGCCGACCGCTTCAATCACCTTTTTAACTTCTATGCGGACAGCGTCACGAGCGGCCCAAGCGGGTCTGCTTCGGGGCCTCCCGCATTACATCGAATTTTCGATTACCTCTGGTCGGACATTCGCACTGCGGGTTCTGCAAGAAATCCAGGGCGAATCAACTTGAATACGATCGCTGATGAACGGGTCTGGCGAGGTTTGATGCAGAGGTACGGGGAAATTGCTTCGCCTCAAAATCCGTACGGCAGTGTACCTTGGCAGGTCTTCCAACAAAACCGAGCAGGGGCTGGGGCAAATCGCCCAACCGCGATCGCGAATCCGTTCCGCAACGCTGAAGCAGTCAACCGCGTTCCCCTGCCGCAGCTTTTGACTCGAACCTCCTCCGCGACGCTATTCCGTTCGTTGGAGTTCACTCAAGCCAACGCTCCACCGGGCATCAACCCGCTGTTTGACTTGAGTCAAAACAATGTCGGGCCTTGGGCTAATCCTAAACGGAATGCCTATTTCAGCTACGACATTCGCCAAAGGCTAGGCAATCTCACGACGACTCGCTCCAACGTTTATGCCGTTTGGGTGACTGTCGGCTTCTTTGAGGTCGGCGGCGATGGAAAACCAACTTATGAAATTGGTGCGGAGCAGGGAACTGCACAGCGATTCCGCGGCTTCTTCCTCGTCGACCGCACGATCCCGGTGGCCTTTGAACCCGGGAAAGACCACGACGTTGATAACTGCGTGCTCGTCGAAAGTATTATCCAAAGGGAAGTCAACTCCCAGAAATAGCCGACTCTCCCTTCCGACAGGACTCCCGATTCTATGCTTCAGCTTTCTCGATACCGCCACCGATACGCGACTGCGAGCCTGAACCTGCGCTCAGGCTTGACGCTGATCGAGATCATGGTCGCTATGGTTATGACGCTCATTATCTTGCTGGCGATGATTCAGGCATTTCGCTATGCCAATGAAGAGATCGCCAAGGGGCGGGCGATGATCGAACTGTCTAACCAGATGCGAGCGACCCAAGAAACCCTTCGGTCCGACCTCGAAGGGGTGACTGCGAAGATGCAACCAGCCATGCGGCTTACGTCGCCCTCTGGCACCGACGGTTATTTTGAGTACATCGAAGGCCCGACTCGAGACAACTCCGCCGTGCTTGTCGGTCGGAATGTCGACGCCGTCTTCGGTGACGTCGACGACGTGCTTTGCTTTACGACTCGCTCCGATGGACAACCATTCCGGGGGCGCTCTTTCATTAGCGGTTCCACGTCCGTGGTGGAGTCTTCTTTGGCTGAAGTTCTTTGGTGGACTGACTTTGTCGATAATCCGCCCGGCAACTCGCGGCTCGACTACGATGAGAATCTTTTTATTCGCCGTCGCGTCTTGCTGATTCGACCGGATATCGACCTTTCGACGGTCCCTGCCACCAGCTTCAACGATGTTAAGACCTTTTTCTTGAACAACGATATCTCGGCCCGCTGGGTCGACAGTGACAACAATGGCACCCGCGATCGGCTGGTCGCCAACTCGCTGGGCGATCTGGACAAGCGAGAGAACCGGTTTGCTCATTTTGCTCCCGACAACAATCTTCCGATCCCACCGCTTTCGGCCTACCCTCACGCGCTTAACAGATTGACTTTGGCTCAGTTCAAACTCTCCGTGGCGGGACCAACGAACCTTTCGGGACAGCAAATTAACTTTGCGGGAAACGACGTTGCCAATACCGACACCTGCTGCTTCGATGTCAAGATTTTCTCGCCCAACACTCGGATTCGAGATGCCAACGGCACCGTCTTTCCGAGCGACCCCGGCTATGCGTCAGGCACCAATATCGCCCTCGGGGCGTTTGTCGACTTGAACTATTCGGGAAACAATTTCAGCCCCGGCATGCCCGAGTTTTCAACTCTCCCTCAGGTCAGCCCGCAGAATACTTCCATCGGCTTTGCTTTCAACTCCGTCAATTGGCTCAACAACCAAGCGGCACAGGAGTACGTCGTTGACACGTTTACTCGCTATTACGAGACCAACGGGATCGATGACGATGTGGTTGACGGTGTCGACCAACTCTTTATGAATCCGACC